>JBILYS010000123.1:0-5809 GCA_044377625.1 Crocinitomicaceae bacterium | reverse complement strand
AGTCGTTTCCCATCTTTTCCTTTTTCAGTCACAGCATCATCGTTGGCGTCATAACCAGACCATTTAGTATAACCATCAACACGTGCCTGTTCTTGTCCCCAATACATTCTTGGGAAGAAGGTTGTTTGCGCATAAGTTGGAACACTGTTTAATCGTTCAGTAGAATTCGATTCGAAATATTTTTCTTCAACAGAACCACCATTGTCTTTCGCGTATTTATTCGCCGCATTTTCTGATTTATACGCTTTAAGAACAACATCTCCTTTTGTCACGACAAATCGACGTAAATAAAACGGAGAACGACTATCATAAAGTGAAGGGTCATTTTCAGTTGAGTTCCACATAGGTCCAAACAAAATTGGAGCAGAACCATATTGTTCACGCTTCAAATACGAGTGAAGCGTTACTAAATTTTCAGGATCATTTTCATCTAATGGCGTATTTGCATTCGAACGAATAACGATTACAGCAAACGATCCATATCCGATTAACAATAGAATTAACCCCATTGTTGCGTTATAAATAATTGCATTCCCTTTCTTTCTTGCATAACGAATCAGCCATACACAGCCAAAAACCAATAATGCAAAGAAGAACAGAGTTCCCGAGAAGAATGGCAACCCAAAAGAATTTACGAAAGCTACCTCAAATGCAGAAGCCATTGAAATTGAACCTGGAATAATTGCTTCTTGAATAAACCCTAGAATAAAAACGGAAAGAATTCCTGTTAGGAAAATCCCTTTGAAATCAGCCACTTTTTTGTGACGGAAATACATAACAAAACTAATTGCTGGAACAACAAGGATTCCTAATAAATGGACTCCAATTGCCAATCCAAGCAAGAACATGATCAACAAAATCCAACGATTTGGAGAATATTCATTCGATAAAGTACCGTTTTGTAATTCAGCCATTTCTTCATCCCACTTCAAGATTGCCCAGAAAATAGCTGCTGTAAACAAAGATGCCATTGCATAAACTTCACCTTCTACAGCTGAGAACCAGAATGAATCTGAAAATGTGTATGCCAAAGAACCAACCAACGCACTTCCGAAAATTGCAATTGTATCAGCACTTGAAAGTTCATTTTTATCACGTAAAGCAATTTTCTTCAACAACATTGTAATTGACCAAAACATGAATAGAATGGTCAACGAACTTGATATTGCTGATAATCTATTGATCCAAACAGCTACGTTTTCTGTGTCAGCAAAGAAAGTGAACAATCTGCCAATAACCATAAACAATGGAGCACCTGGAGGGTGACCAACTTCCAATTTATATGCAGCAGTGATATATTCTCCGCAATCCCATAAACTAACAGTATCTTCAATCGTAATGAAATAAACAACTGTTGCGATTAGAAAAACCAACCAACCCAGGTATGCATTTGCTTTTTTGTAACTCATTTGTTTTCTTTTAGTCTAAATATAGGCCATTAGTGGCAAAACAATCCATTTTATAGATTGAGCGTTGCGAATTTAAAAATATATCCCTAGTTTCTTACTGTTCAAAAGTGAAAAAATGCCAAAATCTTTATAAAAGAGGTGTTCAGAATAAAATATTCTTGATTTTTTTTTATTTTTTTCCTTTCAATTTAAATTTTGTTACTAAATTTGCCCTCGCATTGCTAGCCAGTAGTAGTGTTTTAATTGGCCCATGGTGTAACTGGCAACACGTCGGTTTTTGGTACCGAAGAGTCCAGGTTCGAGCCCTGGTGGGCCAACAGAAAGCTTCATCGAAAGATGAGGCTTTTTTTATGTCCTCATGGCGAGAAGCGATGCGCTGAACTTATTGAAGTGTTTATACTGTATTTAGTCAAACGGAATCAGCAAAAGTATTAATCTTCTTTCTTTGGATTTTGCTTCCCGACCAATCCAACACCAAAATCGGCTAACATTTTCACCAATACAAAAACTGCTGCAAATGCAATCGCACCAGAATGGGACCCCAATTTTTCATTAAAAAAAGTGAATGCAAAAACACCTAGAACGATCACAACGTGTATTACGATTAACCTGGAATCAAATAATTTATTGTAATCATCAGGCGCAGTAGTTTTACGTTCTCCCAAATAAAAATAGTGATAGACCAATTCTATAAGTTTGATGAAGAAAAAAGAAAGGATTGTAATTCGAAAAGGGATATCTAACAACACTAAATACATCACAAAATTAACGCCCCCTTGTTTGCCAGAAATATCAATTCCAACAAAAACCAGCAAGAAAATCATGTAAAAAAGTAATATTCCTGCTCTTAACATAAAAAACCGAAAAGCTTTTCCAAAATAAAAAGTTGACTCAGGTTCCTTTGCTGCAAAGGCAATTCGAATTGCATTGAAAAAACTTAATCCAAGCGTTTCGAGCCAAAAAGCATAAAGCAGTGCGAATACACTCCAATTAAAAAAAACTACTCCTAAAAAAGGAATAATGTTCATTACAAATTGTAACACTTTTCCGTTTCCAAAAGGAATTATTGGGGTGTTGATGTCCATTTTTTAGGCGTTAATACGGTAAAGATAATTCAGAATTTGCAATTATAATTCGTGATTCATAATTCGTAATTCAGAATTGGCAAATTAGATTGCTTATCTTTGTCAAAAAAATCAACATGAGCGATAAAACAACCAATATAAGTGAACTAGGAGAATTTGGGTTAATTGATCATTTAACAAAGAATTTTGAACTTAAAAATACTACTTCATTGGTTGGTGTTGGCGATGATGCTGCAGTAATTTCGATATCTGAAGAGGATGCTTTGTTGATTTCAACAGACATGTTAATCGAGGGAATACATTTCAATTTGATGTATATGCCTTTGAAGCACTTGGGTTACAAAGCCGTTGCTACCAATGTTTCTGATATTTGCGCGATGAATGGCGTAGCCGAACAAATTACTGTTTCTCTGGCTGTTTCAAGTCGTTTCCCGTTAGAAGCATTAGAAGAATTGTATGAAGGAATTCACATTGCTTGTGAGAAATTCAATGTTGATTTAGTTGGTGGTGATACGACCTCATCTGTTTCAGGATTGACAATTAATATTTCAGTTGTTGGACGCGCAAAAAAGAAAGATATTGCCTACAGAAATGGAGCAAAGGAATTTGATCTTTTGGTTGTAACTGGCGATTTAGGAGCTGCTTATATCGGTTTACAAGTTTTAGAGCGCGAAAAAAATGTTTTCAATGCAAATCCAAATATTCAGCCTGATTTAGATGGACATGATTATATCATCGAACGTCAATTAAAACCAGAAGCACGCGTTGATATCATCGGATATTTGAAAGAATTAGATGTTGTTCCGACTTCTATGATAGATATTTCTGACGGTTTGGCTTCAGAGATTTTACATTTGTGTAAAGCAAGTAAAGTTGGCTGCCATATTTACGATGAAAAAATTCCAATTGATTCAAAAACATCTTTAACAGCAATTGAATTCAATTTAGATCCAAGCACGTGTGCATTGAACGGTGGAGAAGATTATGAATTATTGTTTACAATTGCTCAAGCTGATTTTGATAAAGTAAAAGGCAATCCACACATGACTTTCATCGGACATATGACAAATGAAAAAGATGGAACGTACTTTATCGATAAAAATGGTTCGGCTATAGGCTTAAAAGCGCAGGGTTGGAATCACTTTCAAGGATAAGGATTCAGAATTTGTAATTCGGAATTTGGGATTATTTGAACCAGCTTGCGTATTTGATATAATTATCTGCGATTCGTTGTACTTCGCCTTTGAATAATTCTGGCGACAATGTTTTTACTTTTTTAGCCGGTACACCAGCATAAATACTCCACGATTCAACACGTGTTCCTTCTAATAAAACAGCTCCTGCAGCAATAATACAATTTGATTCGATGTAGCAATTATCCATTACTATTGCCCCCATTCCAATTAATACATTGTCCTCAACAGTGCAACCGTGAACTAAGGCATTGTGTCCAACAGAAACATTGTTTCCAAGATTAACTTTGGTCTTTTCAAAGGTACAATGCAGTACTGCTCCGTCTTGAATATTTACTTTATTCCCCATGCGAATGGAGTTTACATCCCCACGAACAACTGCGCTGTACCAAACTGAACATTGATCGCCCATTATTACATCTCCAATAATCGTTGAATTTTCTGCAAACCAACAGTCCTCACCAAATTGTGGGTTAAATCCTCTGCATTCTTTTATAAGGGCCATATTCTTTGAAATTATGAATTATGAATTATGAATTATGAATTACAAATACGGTGCATTAATTCCATAAAAAGGAAAACGGCCTTTCATGTATTTCGACATAGAAAGACCGTATTCATAATTGGCATGCTTAAGAAATTCAGATTCTAAAAGCACTATTTTCTGAACGACTTGTTCATTATTCATTTTTACAGATTTGCTCTCACAAATCTAATTGATAAACTTCAGATAATGAACTATTGTTCTTTAATGTAATATTGAGATCATCAATAATTCCGTCCTTAATATCATAAACCCAACCATGTAAATGAATTTCTTGACCATTTGACCAAGCATTTTGAATAATGGACGTTTTTGCTACATCCAATACTTGTTCCATGACATTTACTTCCACAAATCGATTAAATCTTTCCTCTTCATTTGAAATTAAATTTAATTCATCTTGATGCATTCTATATACATCCTTGATGTGACGAATCCAATTATCAATTAGTCCAATTTGTTTGTTGGACATTGCTGCTTTAACTCCTCCACAACCGTAATGGCCGCAAACAATTACATGTTTTACTTTAAGAACATTTACTGCAAAATCCAATACACTCAGCATACTCATATCAGAATGAATGACCATATTCGCAATATTCCGATGCACAAAGACTTCTCCAGGAGGCGCTCCGATAATTTCATTCGCTGGGACACGGCTATCAGAACAACCGATCCATAAAATTGGTGGCTGTTGACCTTTAGAAAGTCGGTTAAAAAAATCAGGATCTTTTTCTAAGTTGTTAGCGACCCATTCTTTGTTCTTATCTAATAAATTCTTATAATACTTTTCCATTTTTTTATTTTTTAATGACCACCCAAGGTTTCAACCTCAGGAATATTAATTGTTATTAATTGTATATTTCTTTCTTTTGCACCAACTAATTTGAATTCTTGAATTAATTCCAAGACATCAAAATCTATTGATTCGCAATGACTTCCGTCGATAGTGACAAATGAATCGTTTGGTAAAGAATCAAGTGATTCAATTATTCTACCTTTATTCAAAAAAGTCACTTCTTCTGAAAGTACTATTTTAATATGCTTGTGATGATCTTTTTCCTTTTCTGAAATTGAATAATTATTTCTATAATTCTTACGGAGAATAAAAAAGATGGAAAATGCCATTCCAATACCAATTCCTCTCAACAAATCTGTAAAAAGTATTCCTGCAATTGTTGCTAAAAAAGGGATAAATTGATCATATCCATTGTGATATAGTTGCTTATACAATTGAACTTTAGATAATTTATATCCAACTAAAATTAAGATGGCTGCTAAACATGATAATGGAATCAGGTTGATTACTTTTGTCAGAAATAAAACTGCTATCAACAGCAGTAATCCATGCAAAATCGTTGAAGATTTCGTTTTTGCGCCAGCATTAATATTGGCCGAACTTCTGACAACTACCTGAGTTATTGGCAATCCACCTATCAATCCTGAAATAATATTTCCGACACCTTGAGCTTTTAATTCTCTATTGGTTGGTGTATGGTGTTTTTCTGGATCTAGCTTATCCGTTGCATCTACGCTTAATAATGTTTCTAGACTTCCAACAAATGCTAATGTTAATGC
>JBILYS010000410.1:0-5814 GCA_044377625.1 Crocinitomicaceae bacterium | reverse complement strand
TAGCTTCCACACATTTCGCAGTCTTCCGGATTGTCCAAAGAACATGCGATTGCTGCTTGTTGCTCTTCAACTGTTGCTAATAATGGTAACTCTTCAACAGTTTTATCTACTGTAAATTTGATAGCATCCGTTGCAGCTTTTGTTCTTAAGTAATACATTCCTGTTTTCAATCCTTTTTCCCATCCGTAGAAATGCATTGAGGTCAATTTACCAAAGTTTGCATTTTCCATGAAGATGTTCAACGATTGAGACTGACAAATATATGCTCCACGGTCAGCTGCTAATTCGATAATCGCTTTTTGCGAAATCTCCCAAGCAGTTTTGTAAAGGTCTTTTAATCGTTGAGGAATTTCATTAATGTTTTGAATAGAACCATTCGCCGTCATGATTTTTTGACGAATATCCTTGTTCCACATTCCTTCTCTCACTAAATCTTTTAATAAGTGTTTGTTTACGACGATGAACTCACCTGACAATACACGTCGTGTATAAATGTTAGATGTGTACGGTTCGAAACATTCGTTATTTCCAAGAATTTGAGCTGTTGAAGCTGTTGGCATTGGCGCTAATAACAATGAATTTCTAACACCATATTGTTTTACTTCTTCTTTCAATACGTCCCATTCCCAACGAGCTGTTGGAGTAACGTCCCACATATCGAATTGGAAGATCCCTTTAGAAACTGGAGAACCAGCATACGTTTCATACGCTCCTAATTCTTTTGCTAAGTCTTTAGAAGCTGTCATTGCAGCGTAATACATTGTTTCGAAAACTTCTCTATTCAATGCGCGCGCACCTTCTGATTCGAACGGTAAGCCCATCAAAATAAACGCATCAGCCAAACCTTGTACACCTAAACCAATTGGACGGTGACGCATGTTTGAGTTTTTCGCATCTTGAACAGGATAGAAATTCTCATCGATAATACGGTTCAAGTTCAATGTTGCTTGATACGTAACTTCGAATAATTTATCGTGGTCAAATGTTCCTTCTTCCGTAACATATTTCGGCAATGCGATAGACGCAAGGTTACAAACAGCAATTTCATCAGGTGCAGTGTATTCAATAATTTCAGTACACAAGTTAGACGATTTGATTGTCCCTAAATTTTGTTGATTTGATTTAGCATTCGCCGCATCTTTGTATAACATGTAAGGAGTTCCTGTTTCAATTTGAGACTCTAAAATCTTGAACCACAAATCTTGCGCTTTAATCGTTTTTCTTCCTTTTCCTTCTCTTTCGTAACGTGTATACAATTCTTCAAATGCAGCACTGTGTGTATCAGAAAGTCCTGGACATTCGTGTGGACACATCAATGTCCAATCACCATTGTCTTTCACGCGTTGCATGAATAAATCTGGAATCCATAATGCAAAGAATAAATCACGTGCACGTTGTTCTTCTTTACCGTGGTTCTTTTTCAAGTCAAGGAAATCAAAAACATCTGCATGCCAAGGTTCGATGTACATTGCAAAAGATCCTTTTCTTTTACCTCCACCTTGATCAACGTAACGAGCAGTATCATTAAATACACGTAACATTGGAACAATTCCATTTGAGGTTCCGTTTGTTCCTTTAATGTAAGAACCGGTAGCGCGGATATTGTGAATAGCCAAACCAATACCACCAGCAGATTGTGAAATCTGTGCGCACGATTTTAACGTATCATAAATACCACTGATACTATCATCTTTCATTGTCAATAAGAAACAAGATGACATTTGAGGTTTTGGTGTTCCAGCATTGAACAACGTTGGCGTTGCATGTGTAAACCAACCTTCAGACATTAAATTATAGGTAATAATTGCAGACTTGATGTCATTCTTGTGAATTCCAACAGCCACACGCATCAACATTTGTTGTGGGCGTTCAGCAATCATACCATCCAACTTCAATAAATATGAACGTGTTAATGTTTTAAAACCGAAATAATCGTATCTAAAATCACGGTCATAAATGATACTTGAATCAAGTAAATCTTTGTTTTCAATAATAATATTATAAACATCATCCGCAATAAGAGATGCATTTTGACCAGTTTTAGGATCGATGTATTTGTGCATATCATCAATTACTTCCGAGAACGTCTTCTTGGTTTCTTTGTGCAAATTCGACACTGCGATGCGCGATGCAAGCAATGCATAATCTGGATGATCAATTGTTTTACCGGCGGCAACTTCAGCAGCTAGATTATCTAATACTGTTGTTGTGACACCATCATAAATTCCTTCAATCACTTTAATTGCCACTGCTTCTGGAGAAACTAATGGATCAAGGCCATAACACATTTTGATAATGCGGGCTGTGATTTTATCGAATTTTACGGCTTCTTTTCTTCCGTCTCTTTTTACTACGTACATGAGCGATCTTTTAATTTTTTTTTGGTAATCGGGTTATTGTATCTTTAGAAGTCTTCGTCAAGACTAAATGTTTGGTTGTTGTCACCGGATTTCACACCAGCTTTTTGGTATTCACCAACTCTTTTTTCAAAGAAGTTAGCTTTTCCTTGTAATGAAATCATTTCCATGAAATCAAACGGATTTGTAGCGTTGTATACTTTTTCGTTTCCAAGCTCTTGCAACAAACGGTCTGCTACAAACTCAATGTATTCCGCCATTAAATCACTGTTCATTCCAATCAATTTAACGGGCAAAGCATCAAGAATAAATTCTTTTTCAATTTCAACTGCGTCAGTGATAATTGCTTTCACCTCTTCTTTTGTCATTTTGTTTACAACGTGATTGGTGTATAAAAGACACGCAAAATCGCAATGTAATCCTTCATCTCTTGAAATTAGTTCATTTGAGAAAGACAATCCTGGCATTAATCCTCTTTTCTTTAACCAGAAAATTGAACAAAAAGAACCAGAAAAGAAGATTCCTTCTACGGCAGCAAAAGCAACCAATCTTTCAGCAAAAGTTCCTTTTTCAATCCAACGCAACGCCCATTCAGCTTTCTTGCGAACACAATCAAGTGTATCAATTGCATTGAATAAATAATTTTTGTCTTTCGTGTCCTTGATATAGGTATCGATAAGCAAAGAATACGTTTCAGAGTGAATATTTTCAACTGCAATTTGAAAACCGTAAAAGAATTTTGCTTCAGTATATTGCACTTCAGCCAAGAAGTTTTCCGCTAAATTCTCATTAACGATACCGTCTGAAGCAGCAAAGAAAGCTAAGATGTGTTTTACAAAATGGCGTTCATCATCATTTAATTTTGTGTCCCAATCGATAATGTCTGGTGCAAGATCAATTTCTTCAGCAGTCCAAAAACTAGCTTCCGCTTTTTTATAAAAAGCCCAAATATCATCGTGTTGAATTGGAAACAAAACGAATCGATTGTTGTCTTTAAGCAATATTGGTTCTACTTGTGCCATTTTAAAAATTCTATTCGTTTATGTACATATAATTTCACTGTCAGAAAAGCAATTTCTCACCTGATGTTTGTCGTTAAAATTTTTGTTTCCCCTGTGTTTGAAATCGAATGTTTGACACTCGGTTGATTTCCTTATTTGAGGCATACAAAAATTGTCAAAAAACTTACCTTTCGCAATTAAAGAAATTCACAAATTATCAATGTTATTAACATTGTCATTCGGAATCCCTTTAGGGGCAAACGTTAACGACTTTATCAACATGGTAATGAAAGATATTCACAGATTCAACACCGTGTTTTGTCGATAAATTTTTTCAATTCGTCAAACTGCTGAATTAAAAGAAGTTTGGTGAACATTCTCTAAAATTAACGAACTTTTTTAGCAGAGTCAAGTAATATATTTTGTTATTTTGAACATGCAATTGTGAATTGTTGTTATATATGGAAAGTCAAATAGAAAAGAGCTATTTTAGGTCAAAAACTTGGTTAGAAATAAAACGTTCTATCAGTCATTTGATCTATCCAGACACTTGTTTAATTTGTGAACTTGAACTATTAAAAGATGCTTCTGCGATTTGTAGTTTTTGTGCAGCGGAAATGCATTTCACTCATTTCGAAAAATACACAGAGCCAACAGAGTTGGATAAACTCTTCTGGGGAAGAATCCAATTAGAATCTACATTTTCCTTGCTTTACTTCGAAAAAGGGAAGTCCACGCAAAAGATATTGCATGCATTGAAATATAAATCCAACCCACAAGTTGGGATTGAATTTGGAGAAGAAATTGCCAAAAGGATGCACTTGATGAGTCAGTTTCATGACTTAGATGCACTAATTCCTGTTCCAATTCACCCAAAAAAAGCATTTGTTAGAGGATATAATCAAAGCGAACAGATTGCTAAAGGTTTGTCACATGTTTTATCTATTCCAGTTGACAATCACTTTTTAACAAAACAAGAGCACACTAGCAGTCAAACAAAACGGGGGAGGTTTGATCGTTGGGACAATGTTGTAAATAATTTTGTTTTGAGAAAACAAATCAAAACACCAAAACACATTGCTATTGTAGATGATGTAATTACGACTGGCGCAACAATAGAAGCTTTAGTTAGATCAATACACAAAAATTATCCTGAAATTCGCGTCAGTATAATCAGTTTAGCTTTAACGAAATAATGGAGCAACAGAAAATTTTAATTATTGGTGCTGGTATTTCGGGGATTGCTACCGCAAAACATTTCATTGACCGCGGGCATTCAATAACACTCATTGATAGTGGCATAAATAGAAGTTCTATTATTGCAGCTGGAATGATCAATCCAATTGTTTTCCGAAGAATGACCAAATCCTGGCGTGTGGATGAGTTTTTACCTTATTTAGAAAGCTTTTACACACAATTTGAAAAGGAATGTAATGAGTCCTTTTTTATTCCCATTACGATTCGTCGCATGTTTTCAACAGAACAAGAACGATCTTTGTGGATTGAAAGACAAAACACCGAAAACTTTAAAGATTATATATTTCCGTTAACTGAATCAGATGATAAATATGACGCTGCCTTCAACCAGTTTGGTTCTGGTCGTGTTAAAAGATCTGCTTACATTTCTACTTCGATTTTTTTAGAATCCACAAAAAAATGGATAAGTCACAACCATACACTCATAACTGATACTATCAATTATACTAACATTGACCCCGTTCAAAGCACTTATAACGGCAACGTATATGATCATATTATTTTTTGTGAAGGAGTGGAAGTAAGAAATAATCCGTGGTTTCAGAACATGCCAATTAATCCAACACAAGGCGAAACCTTAACTATAACATCTGATAGTATTATCGAAAATGAATCACTGAATAGAAAATGCTTTATTTTACCAATAGGAAACAATGAATTCAAGGTTGGTTCTACGTATGTTTGGGACACTTACAATTCCGATATTACAGATACTGGAAGGGCTGAAATTGAAAAAAACATTACTTATTTAACGGATTCACCCTATACTGTTATCGATCAAAATGCGGGGATTCGTCCAACAACATTAGACAGACGACCTTTAATTGGATCGCACCCCTCTTTTTCTAATATTCATATTTTCAATGGCTTAGGAGCAAAAGGATACATGTTAGCTCCGCTCCTCGCAAAAGAGATGGTTGAACACATTTTAGATGGAAAATCATTAGATCGAGAGATTTCTATTTCAAGATTAATTGACAAAGGGAAGAAGTAAAAATGAAGAAGGATCAATTCAAATTACTTTTACCTTTTTACTTCTTCCTAAATTTTAGTCAATTTTACGTATTTTTGTTCTAACAATTCAAAAAATAGATTCATATGTATCCACAAGAACTAGTGCAACCAATGAAGGACGATTTAACTAACGTTGGTTTTCAGCAATTAACAACAATTGATGAAGTAGATCAAACAATTGACAA
>JBILYS010000122.1:0-5824 GCA_044377625.1 Crocinitomicaceae bacterium | reverse complement strand
CCCTCAAATTTGCAGCACCTAAAAGGGCATCACAAATGGCATGAAGCAATACATCTGCATCTGAATGTCCAACTGCACCTAAATCAGATTCAATTTTTAATCCACCAATAAATAATTCATGTGTATCTGCTAACTGATGAACATCAACTCCAAATCCAATTCGAATATTCATTTATTCTGGTTTATCATCACCAGTCGAAGAATTGTTGTTTTCCCCTAATGTCATTCGCAATGTAAATCGAAGGGTATTTGCTAAAGGACTTTGCTTACCATTTACAGCAGCCAAGTATGAAATATCAACTCCAAACTTATTATATTTCAATCCTACTCCAACATTGAAATATTGACGATTCCCTTTGTTCTTGTTTTCGTAGAAATAACCACCTCTGATTGCCAATACATTATTATACCAATATTCCAGACCTGCAGCAATATTTATTTCTGTTAACTCTTCTTTAAATCGTGAGCCTTTTGTAACTTCAAATGTACCATCAGTGTTTTGAACATAGTTTCCTGCATCATCTTTTACAGGTGCTCCAGGTGCATCATAAAAAGATTGTAACATTCCAGAAATAACACCCACATTATCATCTTTTCCAGAAATCATTGTATTTGTTCCATCATAAAAATCATAATATGCTGGTGTTGGAACTAATAATTTCTGCAAATCAACAGATAAAACAAGGCTATTGTATTTGTCAAATTGCGCTAAAAAAGAGTTTCCTATTTTTAAATTCATTGGTAAAAAATCTCTTGAAGCAAGTTCAGAATATGCAATTTTATTTCCAATATTATTAATTGTGGTTGCAAATGTGTAGACTCCATTTAATCCTCCAATTTTTGCTTCATCATTGTAATATGTAAATGACAAATCTGCTGCACCGGCTACACCTGCTTTTGTATTCACACCTGCCACTGTTAATCCACCTGTTAAATTTGAATAAGCAAATTTCCCATTCAAACCTACACTCATTTTGTCACTCAAACGAAAGGCATAACCTCCTGTCAACTCAAATTCGCTTGGTTTATCGTCTCGAATTACATTTCCACTTGCATCTGTAAATGTTATTTCTCCTAAACTAAAATAACGTAAAGCAAGACCTACCGCATTTCTATCATTTAGTTTATAATATCCTGAAACATAAGACAAGTGCATGTCGTTTGTTAACTGTCTTAACCAAGGGGTATAAGAAACACTAATTTCAGATTTTGCTTTTGCAAAATTCAAGATAGAAGTGTTCCAATAAATAGAATTTGAATTCGCACTTAATGCGGTTCCAGCATCACCCATTCCACCAGCGCGAGAATCAGGCGTAATTGCCATAAAAGGAACGGCTGTCGTAATTGTGTTTAATTGCAAATCTCCCTGAGTAACACCACTTCCTGTTGGCTGTGCATATGAAACCAATGGTAATGCAAACAAACAAAAACAAATAATTAATTTATACATAATAATTATAAAAACAAATTTGATTGACAAATATACGCAAACCTTACACCTTTATTGTGTAGTTTACCTCAATAATACTAATTTTTCTGTTTTCTCAGCAATTTTCCCGTCAGAAGATTTCACTTTCAGAGAATAAATGTAAACTCCTTTTGCTAACTGATCATTAAAATCATCTCTCCCATCCCATTCTATTCCAGCAGATCTAAATCCTTCAGTATGCACTATTTGATTTATGGTTTTAACTAATTTCCCAGAAACTGTAAAGATTTGAATTTGAGCTTCTAATTCAGCACAAGCTTGGTTATGCTCAAAATAAAATTCAGTATGCGTAGTAAAAGGATTAGGGTAATTTAAAACATGATCTAATTCAATATTTTGCTTTTCCTGTACAATAAAATCAATAGTTGATTCAGATGAATTATTATTCACATCCCAAACTTTTAAGCTTAATGTATGCGGTCCTTTTTCCAAAGTTGGTATGGCATAATTTACAGTTCCAGATTGATATGTATCTAAATCTGCAGAATAATATTCATTCAAAATAATTGGATTAGAACTGTTTTCATCAATAATAGCCATTAAATCATGTCCTATTCCATTCCCAACTGTGTTGATTCCATTTTCATCAAACATCTTTGCAATCAAATTCGGAGTTTCGTCTGTTATTCCCCCCGAAACAAAAGTTTCTTCATTCAAATACAATTCGATATCAGGACCTGTAATATCATTTAATCCGACTGGATCAATTCCACCAATAACAAAACGTGTGTCAGACCCTGATGCATCTGTTAAATTATTATCAGCATAATAACTTATTTTCCCAGCATCATAATTGTAATTTATATCTTTTGGCACAAAGAAGGTGAATTCAAAATATCCATTTATAACAGATGCTTTTCCTTTATAAACTATATTTCTTTGAAGATCAAAAGGAATAATTGGCGAATCACCATCTTGACCAAGAGTATATTGCGTTTTTATTTTATCAAAAATAGAAGGTGCTAAAACGCCATTAAAACTTGTCATTACTGCGCCACCATTGTCTTCAATATGACCTTTAATTGTCATCTTAGTTAAGGCCCTAATTGTATCAATTTCAATCAACGGACTTAACCCATTTATACTATCTGTTACAATTTGCAATCTAGGAAGTGCTAACTTTAAAGCAGGATCGCCGATTAATGTAAAACTTCTTTTATTATCTGAAGAGCCAGAGGCATTTTTGGTCAATCTTAAAATTTCTCCAAATGCAAGTGGATCCATATTGACATCTCTTGTAAAGACGTTTTCAAAAAATCGTTTTCCTGTTATTGTGTTAACACCAAAAAAGACCGAACGGGTGGTTGTCATTAACGCAATTGAAGCGCCATAAGGATTTAAAGAAGCCCACTCTCCAGCTGAAACACGAGAAGGATCGTCATACTTTGTGTATTCACATGTTGCTGAAACAAACAAATTCAATTTATCAATATTCTTCCAGCTTTGAATTTGAGGCACTGTAATTATTCTTTCTTCAGCAACACCAACTTCTCCGCCATGTCCAACATAATTCATCACTAATGCTCCCCTTTCAGTCCTATTAGTTATTGCATCAAAAACATCAGGATACCTTTGCCCACCAGCAGTTGACACCTGTGTAAAGGCATCAGAATACAATTTATCACAATTCATTTGAGCATGATTCGCTTTTACATACAAATATTGTGGTTCAGTATCTTGATTCAGGAAATAACCTCCTTCTTCATCATCTGCAATTTGAATATAATTCAACCTCCAATCCCCAAATGTTGAGTTAGCTCCCCCCGAAGCACAGCTGCCATTTGTAGCTGATTCTGTAAATAAACTTGAACCATTCTTCATGTAATGTTCAATCTTATCAACTTGTTGTTTCGCAATCTGTAAATCAGAAATCAAAAGTCGACCAACTCCAATATCTAACATGTCGGTAGCAGCTATCGACTCTGCATCTCCTAACATTCCATAATAATCATCGGTTACCATAGCAGAAATATGATTTTCTGAATTTAACATTTGATAGGTTGGGATATAATTATTATTATTTGAGACTCTATTTTTTGGGTCATATGTTCCATCACCAAACAATAAAAGATATTTAGGCAGTTGAGTTGAATTTAACACCCCTCTATCAAAAAACATTTTCGTAAACATTCTAATAGCCGTTGGGTCGAGCATCCCTGAACTGAACTCATTATAAACTTGTTCTGTTGTAACAACATTTACAGTCATTCCTTCATTTCGATGCAAGTCAGCTAAACGATTTGCATAAGTCATAAAATTCTTATGTGTTACAATCAAATACTCTGCTTGAGGTAAAGCATGTAAATTTTGAGATTCAATGATTCCAACAAATTCAGGTATAAAAAAAACATTTCCATCTGTTGCAACAAATTGTCTCAGGGTATCCGTTTCCTGAATAAAATTATATGTTCCAGCTGCCAATGCACCATTTATTAATTTTGGTAAATGCCTATCTGTTATTTCCCAAATTGAACCATTAATTGGAAAACTAGAGATTTGAAATTCGCTCACATTTCCAATACCGATTGAATTCAAATCACTGAAATTAAATTGATTTCCAGTAAAAACAAGTGATCGTCTAGCGTTCAATAAAATTCTATCCAAATAAACCGTTGTACTCGGTGAATTTCGAGTTATTGAAATTTTAAAAGGTATTGTTGCAGGCGGATTGACTAAGCTCATTGATTTTGTTGATTGCACATAGTCGTCGGAAACAGAAGGTAAATTAGAAGTTGAAATTACCGTTCCATTTATTGAATATTCTTGGCTAGTTCCAACAGAACTAGCAGAATTTGTTGCGATTGCCGTTTTGAAAAATGCAGTTTGACTAGAAACAACATTTGGTACGGAAAAAGTAAACGTTCTTTCCAATTCGGTGTCGAACAATTCACCGTACCATCTTTGACCTCCTTTAACCAAACTTATTAAATCATTTTCATGAACATCGTAAAAAGAATAGTTAGTAATAGTATTTGTAATTGGACTTGGTGAATTTGAAATTGTTTGGATTCTTAAAGGTGTTTCACCAGAATTAATATTAATGTAATAATAAGCATAATCGGAATAAATATTTTTATCTTGATCAAACTGAGCTGTACCATTCGCATACCATCTATTTGGACCCCAACCATAAAATAAAATATAGTCTGTTTCATCAAAAACTCCATCCGATTCACCAAAAACAGTAATTGCATTTTTCGCTAAATCATCAGTTCTTGGTATAGAATTCAACTCTGGTAATTTGCCGTCACCATTACCATATATATTTATTTGTTGCGGATTTAATCCGGCGATATCAATACCACAACTTTCTAGAAAAGATTTATCTAATTTATATATGCCATCGTTTTTTAAACTTATTTTATACCAAGTTCCTGAGCCATCTTGTAAAACTGAATTTGTTACAAAACTTTTTTCATGCGAAATTGGTTTTTTAACATTTCCCAAAATAATATCAAATGAAATTATTCTATTAATGACACCATTTTTTAAAATGTATGGAAAAAGTGAAGCCACGGCATAAATTTCTTTTCCGGATTCAGTTATTTTATATTCAATTTGAAGTGAATCTGTTACAATGAAGGAAAATTCTTTTAAATAATCAACATCACTATTTGGAGCAACAGAGGTTGCTACTGTTGAAATACTAATTTCATGATTTAATGATTTCAATTGTTTCGTCCAATAATAATTTGGTTTACCGTTATCCAATACCTGATCAGTGATAGAAGGTGCAATTGTTGTTTTGCCTTCATATTTCAGGGTAATTGGTTCTTTCCAATCTATTTTTTGTTCAATAACCTCCTGAGCTTGAACTGATTTTACACAACCAAATAAAAAAACAAAGATGATATTGAATAACAAAAATGTCTTTACTAATTTCAACAAACCCATTCTTAAAAAACTTAATGAATAAAATAACACAACAAAAAACGTAATAAAACTTTGATTATTTTGTTTGATTTATAATATTTGTAACCTTAATTTAAAATTTGCGTTATCTTTGGTCAGATTTCGTTGTTCTATTAACACACACTAATGAAAGGATTTAAACGTTTAATAACTACTTGTTCATTCTTATGCTTATTCGCAGGAGTAAGTGCTCAGGACCCAACGTTTACGCAGTTTTATTCAAATCCACTCTATTTGAATCCCGCTTTTGCAGGTTCTTTTGGTTGTCCTAGATTTGCATTAAACTATCGTAATGAGTGGCCTCAGTTATCAGGGAACTATGTAACATATAGTGCATCTTACGATCAATATTTCAAAAATATTTCTGGTGGATTTGGTGTTTTAGCTACTCATGACCAACAAGGTCAAGGGACAATTAAGACT
>JBILYS010000005.1:0-16717 GCA_044377625.1 Crocinitomicaceae bacterium | reverse complement strand
ATATCCTTTTTCCGCTAAATCAAAAAATGTCGATTTATATTTTACTGGAATATGCCCAGCTGAACTCATGAAAAGTTGAAATCCAATAATTGCAACAACAATCACCGCATAAATCCAATAAATTGAAAATGGGCTCTTTTTTTTATTTTCTCCTTCTGACATTGTACGTTTTTATTTGAAATTTGGTATGTCTGTTCGTTTTGCGTCTGACCATAAATCTTCTAAATCATAGAAAGGTCGTGCATCTTTGTAAAAAACATGTGCAACAACATTAATATAATCCAGTAAAATCCATTCGCTGTTTGTCTTACCTTCGATATGCCAAGGTTTTTCTTGTAATTCTTTGCGCGTAAAACGGCTTATTGAGTTACTTATACCATCAACTTGTGTAGAAGATTCGCCACTACAGATGACGAAAAAGTCGCACACAGCATTGGAAATTTCTCTTAAATCAAGGACAACAATATCTTGTGCTTTGTTTTCTTGCATTCCCTCCACAATCGCATCACACAACACTTGGGAATTCACTTCATCTTCTAATTTATACATTCGATTTTTTTAAGCCTTACAAATCTAACTTTTAATTTTAATTTTAACCAGCGTATAAACGTTTCACTTTTACAAAAGTTCATGCAAATAGGTCAAAAAATCTTGCGATTTGACAGGGTCGATTCAACGAACAATTATACTGCCAATTTACTAAAAGAGGGTAAAATTGTGCATGGTACTGTTATAATGGCAGATGAACAGTCAGCTGGACGTGGACAACGAGGGGCAAATTGGACTTCAAATGCTGGGGAAAACATGCTTTTCTCGTTGTTTGTTGTCCCCGACAATCTGTCAGTAGAAAACCAAGTTGTATTAACGCACTTTGCTTCACTTGGAATCGTTGAAGTTTTAAGAAAAATTGGCATATCAGCGGAAATTAAATGGCCGAATGACATCTATGTTAACAATAAAAAAATTGCAGGGATATTAATTGAAAACACACTCAAGGGTGGATTTATTGCCAGTTCAATAATTGGAATTGGTTTAAATGTGAATCAAGATTCTTTTGAAAATATCAATGCGACAAGTATTAAACTTGAAACGAATGAATTTATTTCGATAGATTCTGTCGTGTTTAAATTGATAGGTGAGTTGAATATTTTATGGGAATTCATTCAAAAAAACGATTACACTTCGCTGAAAAACAGGTATATGGGTATTTTATATCAACTTGGGAAATTAGCCATCTATGAAGATCGTTCAGGGAAGTTTGAAGGGGTGATTGAAGGAGTTTCTGATACAGGTTATTTACAAATCAGGAAAGGTGAAGAATTGATAGAATATGATTTAAAGGAGATTTCCTTTTTAGTTACAGGTGGCTAGTTGCGAATTACAAATTACAAATTACTAGTTTTTGAACCAACTTAATCTGTTGTATTTTAAAGTTAATAATTTGTAACTAGCCACTAATAACTAGCAACTAGCAACTTTGAGGTAACTAGATTACTTTAATTGATCGAAATGCTTTTTAAGATTTTCAGACATAATGTTAAATAATGCCGTTAAAGGTTTTTCAACCATCATTTTAAGAAAGACGTTGACTTGCCCATCAAAAGCAATGTATCCATTTGTATGTTCACCTTGGCTTTCTAAATGAATTGTTAATCGAAAAGGGAATGGAGATTTTTCACCAGATTTCATAAAAACTTTAGTTGAATCTTCATGTCCATCTTGGATAAGTGATATCACCACTGCACCTTGAACTTTAAATGAACATTCTTCATTTGTCGCTCTCCAATCAGCAATTTGCTCTTTTGGTAACATATGAATAAGATTATTAGAATCCTTTAGGAAGGAAGCAACTATCTCATGATTTGCTGCAACAACTACTTTGGTGCTATCAATTTTCATATGCCTAAAATTTGTTTTTTATTTTTTCCAAGATTCTGGATGCTCTTTCCATTCACGAAGTGATGTCACATCATTCATTGAAATGTAATCTTTTCTAAGTGCCTCTTCAATTAAAAAATCGTAATTGGTCAAAGTGACATAAGGGCAATTGGCTTTTTTGAAATTTTCATCAGCAACACTAAAGCCATAGGTAAAAATTGCAATTAAACCTTTAACATCCATTTCAGCATCTTTTAGAGCTTCAACTGCTTTGATACTGCTTCCACCAGTTGAAATTAAATCTTCAATAACAACAACTTTTTGACCTTTTTCGAAATGACCTTCAATTAAATTTCCCATTCCGTGACCTTTAGCTGAACTACGTATGTAGATAAAAGGTAATCCTAGCTCTTGAGCAACCAAAGCTCCTAAAGCAATTCCGCCAGTTGCAACTCCTGCTATTACATCAGGTTTCCCAAAGGATTCTAATACAGCATCTGTATATGTTTGACGTATAAAAGTACGAATTGCTGGATAAGACAATGTAATGCGATTATCACAGTAAATTGGAGAATTCCATCCAGACGCCCATTTAAATGGATTATTAGGTTGAAGTTTTACAGCTTTAATTTGTAATAAAAATTCAGCTACTTTTAAGGCTTTATCGTTGTTCAAAATCATGGCATCAAATGTACAAAGTTTTTATAGAAAATAGACCGATAATCTTTACAGATATTATCCCAAAAAAGAAAAATGGTTTTTGGGTAAACAGTAATACTCTTCAATCAATTGGAGATGATTTAATTCCATTGATTCATCAAACATCACTTAATCTAGGGATATATGTGTATGATAAAGAAATTGATGCAGAATTCGAACGGTTGTTCAATCCGTTTGAAAAGATAGAGGCTGCAGGTGGAATTGTGAGAAGAAAGAAGCGGTATTTGTTTATTAAAAGAAATGGATTTTGGGATATTCCAAAAGGTAAACTTGAATTGAATGAATCTATTGAAGCTTGTGCAATTAGAGAAATAGAGGAGGAGTGTGGTTTGAAAAATCCTCAGATTATTGACTTTATTTGTTTAACCTACCACACGTATGAATATAAAGGAAGACCAACTTTAAAAAAAACTTACTGGTATTCTCTTAAATATGAAGGTGATAAGTTGTTGAATCCTCAAATAGAAGAAGGGATAACGGAGGTGAAATGGATGAAATTTTCGCGTATTGAAAAAGTTCGAAATAATACGTTTAGCTCAATAATTGAAGTTTTAGACACCTATTTTTCTTCTTTAAAATAGTGGTTTGGTATTTGTGAATGGTTTGGAGTCAAAAAATAAAATATATTTTTTTGTTAAAAGTGAAAGTCACATTTGAGAATTATTGTAACCTTGTTAAAAAAAGAGAAATTATGAAATATCTATTATTCACATTAGCATTGATTTTAGGAGTTGGTGTAAACGCACAAGAAACGACTGTTGTAAAGAAAGAAAAGAAAGAAAAAGTTGCGAAAAAGAAGAAGGGCCTACTTTTTACTCAAGTAGAAATTGTGAGAAATGACATTCCCTATGGTTCAGATGAAACTTTTGCTTTTGATTTCAAGAATGAGTCTAAAACACCTGCAATCATTCAAGGTGTTCAAACGAGTTGTGGTTGTACAACTGCAAAAAAGCCTGAAGAACCAATTCAACATGGTAAAAAATCTCAAATCTCTGTGAAATATGACACAAAGAGAGTTGGAGCCTTTACAAAGACAATAACAATTACTTCAAATGTTTCTGAACCAATTATTTTAACAATAAAAGGTACTGTTTTACCAGAGGTTGTGCAAGAAACACCGAAAGAGTAAAACTTAAATAGATAATTTTAAAAAGGGCTGTGTCTTATTTGATACAGCCCTTTTTATTTTAATTTTTATGAATCACAGCGGCCGAGGCTTGAGCTGTTGGCATGATTGTTAAATCATTTATTGTAACATGCGCCGGACGTGTTGCAACGAAATAGATTGTTTCAGCAATATCCTTTGCAACAAGTGGCTCAAATCCTGAATAAACGCTCTTTGCCGTTGATTCATCTCCTTTAAATCTAACTAACGAAAATTCAGTTTCTGCTGCGCCAGGTGCAATATTGGTAACTTTTATATTGTAATCTACCAAATCTATTCGCATTGCTTTCGATAACGCATCAACAGCATGTTTTGAAGCACAATAGACATTTCCTCCTGCGTAAACTTCTTTACCAGCAATACTTCCTAAGTTAAAAATATGTCCTTTTTTATTTTTCTTTAGAAATGGAACAATAGCTCTTGTAACATATAACAAACCTTTTACATTGGTGTCGATCATTCTGTCCCAATCGTCAATCAATCCCTCGTCAATTGGACCACGACCAACAGCTAATCCTGCATTATTGATCAAAATATCAATATTTTCTTTTATACCATTTGGTAAGGTTTCAATTTCTTTAAATACATCCTCTTCAATTCTAACATCAAAACACAATGTACGAATGTCAATTGGGAACATTTTAGAAAGTTTTTCTTGAATCTCAATTAAACGATCATTTCTGCGCCCTGTTAAAATTAAATTCCAACCATTTTCAGCAAATATTTCTGCACAAGCTTCCCCGAATCCAGAAGTAGCACCTGTTATGAAGACGTATTTTTCCATTTTATATCTTTTAAAGGTTTCAAAAGTATTAACCCAGCTATAATTAATGCGAATTGTGCTGGAAAACGATAGCGTATTATTGCTCCTAGAACTGGAGTTGTCCATCCAATCAGAAGCGACAGGAACAATGCAAAAGTTAATAATGTAAAAACAATATTTTTTTCTTCAAAATTTAATTTTTTTCTAAAGTAAATGGTTAGACCAAAAAACAGAAGGATAATCCAAACTTCAACAAACGATAAGAATTTCAATTTGCTTCCTGGGTCGCTTGGAAATGGTCGAAGAACACTATTTATTAAAGATTCGGGTGTGTTTTTTATCAGCTGTATTGCAGAATTTTTTATTGGTGTTGTTTCAATATAACTTGCACATCCAATTGTAAAATAAACACGTTTCCATTTTTTACCGTTTGGTTTTAAATGAACAGGAAGCGGTCTTTCAGTACTGCCAAATTTAAAAATGTAAGCATCTGTTTCGTTTATTAAAATTACTTCATTCCCAATCATCTTCAAATTTTTATATTGGTCAGGTTGGAAATAATAAAAACAAGAATCAGATAAAACGTGAAGACCACCTTTTCCCACATTTACAAAATCAAATTGTTTTCTAGTAAGGTAGTTCACAATTTTGTCTCTTGGTTTTTGAAGAGTAACACCCAATAGCAATAAAATAGAAATTAAACTTAAAATGGTTGGGATAAGCTTTCCTTTAAAAAGATATTTATACACCAACAAACATAAAAGAGATAACACAATACACGCTAAAATATACGGTTTGAACATTAATAGAATCACTAGTGAGAACACTAAGTAAAATATTCTTTTTATAGGTTGATCATTCAGTAGAATAACTCTTACCAATAAGCTAATTCCAAAAAACAAAAAAGGTTCTTTTAATAAACTAGAAGTCCAAAATATTGTACTCGGAACAAGGGCAATAACCCAAAAGAAGACAGTGTTTGTTTGAGAGGAATATTTTCGAAATGAGAGATAAAAATTCTTAAGTGCAAGCGTTGAAATTAAACACAAAACTGATAAATGAATAACTGCAGATTTTCCGGAGAAAAAATGAATTAAGCTATGTATTCGAATCACATTTTTCGAATCATTGATTAGTGTCAAATCTCCTGCTGACCAATATTCGGTCATATATAAATATTTATTAATCAGCTCCGTAGTTTCTCCAATTCCAGTTAGTAATTGAAAGTAATGTTTGGGAGATTGATAAAACACATCATTTAAATACTTGCTTTCTATTAAAAACGTTCCTCCATCATGACTTAAATCATCAATGCCATAAGTTTGAATATGGATGAGAAATAATAATAATCCAACGCCAACTTTTAATAAAAAAACAGCAGGAAAAGTCCAAGAAGATATACCTTCAACAAAGAATAATTTCCAGTATCTTGTTAAAACAAATAAAAATAAAACAAAAGTGATCGAGTAAATCAGCACGAAAATAGTTTTTGCAAACTTAAGTATTTTTTTTTCGTTTTTTTTCGCCAATTTGTCGTCAATTTCCGACAGTTTGTCATGTATTTTCCAGTGGCACAAAGATTGACATTTCACCGAAAAAAAAATCTATATGAGAACTGGTCAAATTAATGTTCAAACGGAAAATATTTTTCCGATTATCAAGAAATTTTTATATTCTGATCACGAAATATTTTTGAGAGAATTAGTTTCAAATGCAGTTGATGCTTCTCAAAAAATGAAAGTATTAACATTGAATGGCGAATTTAAAGGCGATTTAGGTGATTTACGTGTTGACGTTATTCTAAATAAAGAAGAAAAAACACTTACCATTCGTGATTTAGGAATTGGTATGACAGAAGATGAAATTGATAAATATATCAATCAAATTGCTTTTTCTGGAGCTGAAGAATTCGTTCAGCAATACAAAGGAAACGAAGGTGCAGAGCAAATTATTGGGCATTTTGGACTTGGGTTTTATTCTGCGTTTATGGTAGCTGAAAAGGTTCAAATCCGCACATTGTCTCGTCATGAAGGAGCAAAAGCTGTTCAATGGGAAAGTAATGGTTCACCAGAATACACAATCACCGAAATTGAAAAAGCGGAAAGAGGAACAGATATTATATTATATATCGCTGATGATGCACTAGAATTTTTAGAGAAGGCAAAAATCTCTGAAATTTTAAATAAATATTGTAAATTTTTACCAATTCCAGTATTCTTCGGTTCTAAAACAGAATATATTGAATCTCCAGAAGGAGAAAAAGATGAAAATGGAAAAATTAAAAAAGTAGCTGTTGATGTTGAGAATCAAATTAACAATACAACACCTGCTTGGACAAAAGCACCAGTTGATTTAACGCAAGAAGATTACGATGCTTTTTACCGAGAATTGTATCCTTCAACTTTCGAAAATCCATTGTTTCATATTCATTTAAATGTTGATTATCCGTTCAATTTGACGGGAATTCTTTACTTCCCTAAAATCAAAGAAAACGTAGAAGTTCAAAAAAACAAAATCAATTTATATTCAAATCAAGTTTTTATTACGGATAGTGTAGCGGAGATTGTTCCTGAATTTTTGACCTTACTTCATGGAATGATTGATTCTCCTGATATTCCTTTGAATGTTTCTCGTTCATATTTGCAAAGTGATAGCAATGTCAAGAAAATTTCTGCGCATATCACAAAGAAAGTAGCGGATAAATTGGCAGAGATGTTTAAGAAAGACCGTAAGGATTTCGAAGAGAAATGGGAAGATTTACAAGTTTTTGTTCAATATGGCTCCTTATCAGAAGATAAATTTGCTGATAAAGCAAAATCGTTCTCTTTGGTTAAAAACGTTGATGGAGTCTATTCTACAATTGAAGAATACATTGAGAAGGTTTCAGCTTTGCAGACTAATAAGGATGGAAAACGAATTTTCTTGTATACGAATGATAAAGAAAATCAATATTCTTTTGTAAAAAAGGCTAAAGATCGTGGATTTGATGTCTTAGAAATGGATGGTCCACTTGCTCCGCATTGGATCGCGAAAATTGAACAATCATTCGAAAACATTGCTTTTTCACGTGTAGATTCAGATCCATTGGATAAGTTGATTCAGAAATCAGAAGAAATTCCTTCTAAGTTGTCAAAAGAGGATGAGGAAAAATTGAAACCAGTTTTTGAATCATTCTTGAACAAAGAGAAATTTTCAATTCAATTTGAAAGCATGAGTGAAGATGATGCACCAATTATCATTACGCAGCCAGAATTCATTCGTAGAATGATGGAGCAACAAAAAATGGGAGGCGGTGGCTTTTATGGTGCTTTCCCTGAAATGTATAATTTGGTGATCAATGCGAATCATCCAAAAATTAGCGGCATTCTCGCGAAAAAAGAAAAAGCACAAAAAGAAACAGTGAAACAATTAAGTGACCTGGCAATGCTTTCACAAGGCATGCTGAAAGGTGAAGCGTTAAATGCTTTCATTGAACGAAATATTGAGCAAATAGCTTAAGATGGTATGTAAAGGAGGAATGGAATTCATTCCTCCATTTTTTAATTAAATAGAGAACGATTTTGTTTAAGTGGATTTTAGGAGTTGCGGGATATTTTCTTTTTGGAAAACAGATTTTTGGTGGAATATTAGGCTTTATTGCTGGAACTTTTATTGATAATTACCAACGTGTTGTCGGGCAATTGAAAGATAAGGCCAAGCAAGAAGGACGCGCCTATTCGCCTGAAGAATTATTTCAATTTTACCAACAGCGCTCTTCGGTGAATGACGTTCCAACAATGCTGATGGCGCTTTCTGCAGCTGTTATGACAGCCGATGGAAAAGTTTTAAAGGCTGAATTAGATTATGTGAAATCGTTCTTTTCACAGCAATTTGGACCTCAATTCAACGGATCTCATTTACAAACATTAAAGCAATTCATTGATTCTGGTCAAATTCCATTGCAAAAAATTTGTCAGGATATTCAAATGCGGATGCAGCCGGAAGTGCGCATTCAACTCGTGCACTATTTATTTGGTATCGCAAAAGCTGATGGACATGTTTCGAATACCGAATTGAACGTAATTCAAGATATTTCAAAAATGCTTGGGATTCCGCAAGTAGAATTTGAAAGTGTTAAGAATATGTTCTACCGTAACGTAAATTCGGATTACAGTGTTTTGGGTATTGAGCCTGCTGCAACTGACGAAGAAGTCAAAAAAGCATACCGACAAATGGCAATCAAATTTCACCCAGATAAAGTTTCACAAATGGGAGAAGAATTCCAAAAAGGAGCGAAAGAAAAATTCCAGAAAATCCAAGAAGCTTACGAAGCAATCAAAAAGAGCAGAGGAACAAATTAAATCTGACTTGCTCCAATTAGAAACATTGTCGGGCTTTTTGAAAGGTCAAATTCTTTTGTTTTCCATTCTTTAATCGACATTGTTTTAATTGTTTCGTATTGTAACGTAATATTCGATGCAATACAAAGCATGGTCGTGTCAGCTAACTCCTTCATTAAATCGTCAAGTACGTTCATATTTCTAAAAGGAGTATCCATAAAAATATGCGTATAACCAGATCTTCTTGCGTCACCTTCAAAATCTTTCAATTTTCGGATTCTATCTTTTCTTTCCTTTGGTAAATAACCGTGAAAAGTAAATGTTTGACCAGAAAAACCACTACCCATTAACGCTAAAATAATCGAGGTTGGACCAACTAAAGGAACAATTTCAATATCTCGTTGTTGTGCCAAAGCTACCAATTCTGCACCAGGATCAGCAACTCCTGGACAACCAGCCTCAGAAATAACACCCAAATCATCTCCACGACTAATTACTTTTAGCATTTTGTGAAGGTCTTCAATTGGTGTTCTTTTATTCAATAAATAAAATTCACATTTATCAATTGGAAATTCTCGGTCTATTTTACGCAATAAACGTCGGGCAGATTTTAAATCTTCCACCGCAAATGCTCTTAAGCTTATTGCTTTATCTGCAACTTCTTGCGGTATAATATCTTTTGTTGATTCACCACCTAACGTATTAGGAATCATATAAATCTTTCCGTTATCCATTTTATTTTATTTTTTCAATTATTTTGTCTGTTGCTTCATTGAGCAAGTTATATACATCAATAAAACCTTGTTCACCACCATAATAAGGATCAGGAACGGCCATGTTTTTGTTTGTATAAAGTTCATTTAGAATCAAATGTACTTTGGATTTATCCTTTGTTGTCCGCGCAAGAGCTAGAATATTGCTGTAATTACTAGAATCCATCGCATAGATGATGTCAAAGGTATCAAAATCTTGCACAACAAATTTTCTTGATTTTAAATCATCTATGTTTAGTCCGAATTTTTTTGCTGTTTCACACATTCTGGAATCAGGACGTTCTCCTGCATGTAATCCAGATGTTCCAGCTGAATCAACAATAATATTTAGCTTGTTTACTATAAGTTTTTCACGAAGAATCCCTTCTGCTAATGGAGAGCGACAAATGTTCCCTAAACAGACCATTAAAATTTTCATGGTGTAAAGTTAATGAAACAATATTTTAACTACGCGTTAATAACAGAAGAATACCGAATATTCAATGATTACTACCGAATATTCATTGATGTGACATATTCTGAAAATTTATCTTTATGCAAGCCAACTAATTGATAACTTAAACGTTATTAAGATGTCAAGGAACCAACTTAAAAATACCTGCCATGAGACAATTAAAAATTACGAAGCAAGTTACAAATCGAGAGACAGCGTCTTTGGATAAATACTTACAGGAAATTGGTCGTGTAGAATTAATTTCTGCAGAAGAGGAGGTTATGTTAGCTCGAAAAATCCGTGAAGGAGATAGAGCAGCTTTAGATCGTTTAACAAAAGCGAATCTTCGTTTTGTTGTATCCGTGTCAAAGCAATATCAAAACCAAGGTTTATCGTTGCCGGATTTAATTAATGAAGGAAATTTAGGTTTGATAAAAGCCGCTGAACGATTTGATGAAACACGTGGATTTAAATTTATTTCTTATGCAGTTTGGTGGATCAGACAGTCGATTTTACAAGCATTAGCTGAGCAAGCAAGAATTGTAAGACTTCCTTTGAATAAAATTGGTACTATTAATAAAATAAATCGCGCGTTCTCAGAATTGGAACAAAAATTTGAACGTCCACCATCTGCAGATGAATTAGCAGAATTTTTGGAATGTTCGCCAGAAGAAGTGAAACAATCTTTAGCAAATAGTGGAAGACACATTTCTATGGATGCGCCACTTGTAGAAGGAGACGAATCGTCATCTAGCATGTACGATGTTCTTTTAAATGATTCTCTTCCTGGTCCTGAGCAGGAATTGGTTGTTGAGTCGTTGAGAAAAGATATTGAAAGATCACTTTCTACATTGACATCAAGAGAAGGAGATATAGTTAGATTATATTATGGTTTAAATGGGAAATACCCTATGACGTTAGAAGAAATTGGCGAACGATTTGATCTGACAAGAGAAAGAGTTCGTCAAATAAAAGAAAAAGCAATTCGAAGGTTGAAACATACTTCCCGAAGCCGGATGCTCAAATCATACCTAGGTTAAGCGGGATCAACATCGACCACAATTCGAATAGATTTGTTTAAAGGAACGCTATAGAAAGCATCAATTAGGTGCTGAATGCGTTCCTTTACTTTTTTATCAGAAGCATCTTTTTCCAATTTCAATTTGATAGACTTAAGATATAAATTTTGAATTCTTCGAACTACAGGGAATTCTGGACCTAAAACACGTTCCTTAAATGTTTCCCTTAACGAAAGGGCAAAATCCATTGAAGCTTTGTCTAAGAGATGCTCATCCTTATGTTTTAAGGTGAATTCAATCATTTTGTAGAATGGAGGATAGAAATAATTCTTTCGCTCTAAAATTTCGTCATTGTAAAAACCTACATAATCGTGCTTGATTACCTTTTGAATCACCCAATGATCTGGATCGCCAGTTTGTATAATTACTTTTCCACGTTTTTCTTTTCTACCTGAGCGCCCTGCAACTTGCGACATTAGTTGATAAGCTCGTTCAAATGCTCTAAAATGAGGTCTATTTAACAACATATCGGCATCAAGTATTCCAACCAAACTTACATTATCAAAATCTAACCCTTTACTCACCATTTGAGTACCAATTAACACATCAATTTTTCTATTTTCAAAATCACCTAAAATATTTTCATAAGCATTTTTAGAACGAGTGCTATCTAAATCAAGACGTTTGATTGTTTTGTCAGGGAAAATTATCGCTAAATCATCTTCCACTTTTTCAGTTCCAAAACCAAGCATTTTTAATCTGTTTGAACCGCAACAAGCACAAGAACCAACTGGTGGTGTATGATAACTGCAATAATGGCATTTTAACGTATTCGTTTGTTTGTGATACGTCAATGAAACATCACAATTCTTACATTTTGGGGTCCAGTTACATATTTCACAACTCCAAAGTGGTGTATATCCCCTGCGATTTTGAAAAAGAATAATTTGCTCATTTCTATTCAGTGCTTCTCGCATGGCATCAACCAAAAACAAGGTAAAATGCGATTGCATACTTTTTTGTCTGCGTTCCTTTTTTACATCAGCACAAAAAACTTCAGGTAAACTGAGCCCTCCAAAACGGTTCGTTAGTTCAACATAACCATATTTTCCATTTTTTGCATTGTAAAAGGTTTCCATTGCTGGAGTTGCGGAACCTAATAATACTTTTGCTTTATAGTAATGTGCTAAAACAATTGCTGAATCGCGCGCATTATAGCGTGGAGAAGGATCATATTGTTTGAAACTTGATTCGTGTTCTTCATCAACTATAATGAGTCCAAGTTCTTGAAATGGTAAGAAAACGGAAGACCGAGCGCCCAAAACTATCCTGAATTTTGATGGATTATTATTTAAAACATGGTTCCAGATTTCAACTCTTTCATTCTGATTGAATTTGGAATGATAAACACCAATTTGCTCTCCAAAATAGGCAGATAAACGCTGAATGAGTTGAGTTGTTAAGGCAATTTCCGGTAATAAAAACAACACTTGTTTACCTAAATCAAGTTGTTCTTGAATCAGCTGAACGTAAATTTCAGTTTTACCTGAACCAGTAACACCATGCAATAAAGTTGTGTTGTAATGGAGAAATGATTCATTAATTTCTTCTAACGCTTTATATTGGCCTTTAGATAATTCTTTAAATCCTTCTTGATTATTTTCTGATGCAGAAAAGCGGGAAATTTCAATTCTTTGTTGAATAATAATTCCATTCTTCTCCATCGTATTCAATGTTGAACTAGAAATTTCTTGTTCCAACAATGTTTTTCTTAAAACAGGCTGCAGGTGATTATTAGTGTAATTTCCATCCCTCAAAATAGTTAATAATATTTCGAGTTGTTTTTCAGTCGATTTTTTACCTTCTAAGAAACTAATCTTCTCATTTAAATCTTCTTCCGTTTGAACTTCAGGACCTAACAAAATATAAACTGCTGTTTTAGGAACAAATTTATCATTCAGTTCTTCAACTGCTAAAACAATTCTTCTTTCCATCATTTTTTTGATGATGGGTTGAACAGTTTTGATTCCGATAATTTCAGAAATTTCCTTTAGATCTAGTGTTTCTCTTATCTCAAGTGTTTCAACAATTTCAATTTCTCTGGCATCAAGATAGTCTAATTTCCCATCAAAATCGGGGTGAAGAACTATTTTTGTTTCACTGGCTAATTTAAAATTAGAAGGCAAAGCCGCGTTCATCACATCACCAATTGGCGCCATGTAATACGATGAAATCCATTGCCAAAAGTGATATTGTTCCTTCGTGATAATTGGGGTTTCATCTAAAACATGTTCGACGTATTTAGCTTGATAATCAGTAGGTGCTGTTTCTTGAATTTTACTTACAATTCCCGTTAATAATTTGGATTTTCCGAATGGAACAATTACCCTTCCACCAATAATAATTGAATCATTCATTTCAAAAGGAACGCGGTACGTAAATTCCTTGTGAACAGGTATCGGCAATATTACATTAACAAAGAAAGTCTTCCTTTCAGCCATGGTCTAAAGGTACGAACAAAGTTAATTGAGTACTTAATTTAGAACCGATAAAAATTTAAGGACAGCTAAATGTTGCTGAAGCATCAAGAATATGCTGACTGCAAAACAATAAATCACCTGTTATTGGTCCTGTACAAAGCTCTGCAACAGTTTTAGGTTGCATCATTCTGATATTTGCATTTGAAGTATTTATATATGTTTTTTCAGAAATATGCGTATACCTTGAAGAAAAGATCCCAATTACTCTATGGTTTGCGTTAACAGTTAAATTCGTAAAAGTTGGCTTACTTTGAGCTAAAGATGAACTAGGGACATTAACGGTCATATAATTATACAAATCTTCAGCACCACCAGTAACAATAACCTTTATTGAATACATTTTTCTTTGAATAATAGCAGGATTATTTGTGACATTCGCCAATACTAATTCAAAAAAAGTTTTACCGTTTGTCGTAAATGATTTAGAATCATTTGGGGTCACTTCCGATTCACCTAAATTCCATTTAAAAGATTTCATTGTTCCTGTTGTAGGGGAGGTGTATTCGTTAAAGTTAACTTCTAATGTTGTATTCAATATGAATGAGTTACCTGTAGTTACAGCTATGCCTTTTTGAGAATAGACTCCTGGATCTTCTACAAAATCATATCGGAAAGTTTGACCATCTGCGGATGAAGAAATATTGGAAACAATTTCAGTTTCACCATCAACAATAATATCACCACCATTGATTGAAATATGTAATTTGTAAATTCCGCTTGCATTTAATGGCGCCGATGCGGTGGTCTTGAAATAATATTCGGTTTCGTAAGGAGCATAAAAAACTCCGTTTGGATCTTTGTTCTCAATTGTAGTATCCATCAATGTCCATTGTCTTGCTGCAGTTCCATTTAGGTATTCAACCACAGTCGCTTCAACTTGTTGGAATTCATTCGAATCTTGAATTTGAGATATTTCCAATGCGTTTCCTGGACCAATAAACGCGCGGTTTATTTTAATAAAATGTATGCTATCAGATTTATCTAATAATCCGTAAATCACTGCTGTTTCTTCAAAATCTCCTATTAAATCAACATCTTCATTACACGATTGTAAAAAACTAGTCAAGATGAGAATAGAAATAAAAATGATAAAAGGATGCTTCATAATACTGCGTTATATGGTTTCAAATATAGCCAAAATATTGTAGATTGTCTCTCACTAATTAATCAACTATTCATACTGTTTAAACATTAATCCTTCACTTTGTTCAATCCCATTGCTTTTAATATCCAATTTGGAAGATGTTTTCCTGGCTTTTTATTTTTCAAATTGATATACCAACCCCATTTTTTCATGATAGGCACTTTATGTGTTTCAACAAATTCAATCCAAGTTCCATCCGGATCTTCAATATATGAAAAACGACCACCAGCTTCACCCATATCAAAGGTGTCAGAGCTGTCAACAGTAAAAGGAAAACCTTTTGATTCGCATTCTTTTTGCAATAAATCCATTCCTTGAATATCAAAACATAAATGAATAAAGCCCCAATCGCCCCAAAATCGGTTTTCAAAAATTTTCTTGCAATCTGTCCTTTCAATTGATTGAACTAATTCAATTTCCGTTGGACCCAATAATCTAGCAAACGGACCTTTTCGAGCATCTTTATGTGTTAAAAGCACTCTTCGAAATTTAGATTTTCCTCCTGGAAGATGTGAAAAATCGTTTGACGTTTCAATTTTATCATATTCAACATTCGAATAACCTAAAATGTCTTTGTATAGCGGTAAAGCTTTATCAATATCGCTCACGCCAATGACTGAACCAGCTACACCACCGCAATGAGATGGATGTTTTGTATTTGAGAAATACCCTCTTCCTTGAACTATTTGAAAAATATTCCCATTAGGATCTTGGGCGTAAAATGTTAAATCACCATTTGGATTCTTATATAACTCACCAATAATAGTTGCTCCATTTTCTTTGAAATAGTTAAAACTTGCTGCAACATCTCTTGATTTAATTTTACAAGCGTATAATCCAAAATCTCCTAGTTGAATATCAAAGGTTGCTTTTTCGGTTGGTCGACTCGTAAATTGCCATATTTCAAATCCACCGCCACCTTCCATGCTTAACGCGAGTGTTGCTGTTCTAGAATGCACAACATCTCCCGTGTAACGTGTCATCAATGGAGCATCCGCGGCTTCTTCAAAAACCTTTACGTTTACACCAAAAAACTTCCGGTACCATTTCCAACTTTCTGCTACATTGGGAACTCCAATTCCCATTTGTTGAATTCCACAGATTATTTTTTCCATTTAGTGTATTTTTGCTTAAAAAGTATCTTATTTAACGTATTGCTCTTTCATTAAACAACACAAATCCATAACTGATTTGAAATGCGATTGGATTAGTAGTTTGTTTCGGGAAATAATTGAATGTTGCTCGAATAGGTCCTACGAAAGAATGATAAATAAGGGAAGCTGATGCCATATATGTCTCACCTTTAAATGGTTTCGAATATCCAAAAGTTCCATTGTCATACTTCTGAAGAATTACGAAAGGTTGGTAATAATAACCATCAAAGCGTAAATCAAGATTTTTATTGAATGAAAAAATAATATTCACTCCTCCTCCGATATATTGAGGAGAACGATATTCAGGTAAAAAATATGTTTCAGCATCCGGAATTAAGGAGAAAGAAGTCATTGATAGTAAGGTTGCAGTGTAATTTGAGAACAACGATTGACTATTGAAAACACCTTTTCCATGCAATCCAATATGAAAATTTGGGTGATTAATCACAAAAGTTTTGAATTCAGCATTTAAATTCAGCCATTCGTGGTGTTTTAGTTTGATTGTATCAGTGGCTGAAGTTGAGCCTGGAATATTTTTTTCATTACCATTTACATAACGCACTTTGAATTTGAAAAAATGTCCTCCTGAAGCAAATTGTTTTCTATTCAATGAATTCTGAACGAATTCCCAACTCAATGAATTTCCATTAAAGGTTGTAATATCAGAAGTATCCTTATTTGTGAAACCATCTGTTTGATAATAATCATCTTCTAAATTGAAGAATCGAAAATCAATAGAACTTTTGGTTGTATTACCGATTGGATGGTTAAATTTTAATCCATAATACATCTCGTTTTGAACAAGGAAT
>JBILYS010000121.1:0-5828 GCA_044377625.1 Crocinitomicaceae bacterium | reverse complement strand
CTTTTGCTGAAGTTCCAATTGCATTTCCTTTCCAGATAAACCAAACTCTTGGGAAGTTAATTTCCTCATCTGGTTCTACGATAGCATGCTTTAATTCTCCAGATTTCAATTGCTGAACAATATAGTTACGCATTTCGTCTTCTGTATTCGCACCAGATTTTTTAGCATCCTCGATAATTGCGAAATTATGCTTGTTGTATTGAGGATAATAAGGCATCCATCCGTTACGAACTGCCATAACAGCCCAGTCAGCAGAGTGCATGTTTGCCAATTTATTATCAGGAACAGAATTATAGTATTTCTGATTACCATCATATCTCCATTGACATGAGTTGATGTAATGCCAGATAGGTCCTTGTTGTAAACGTGGAGCTGTATCCCAATCTTTAGAACTCATGATTGTTGACCATGAATCCATAGGAGCCAATTTTTCTTGTCCAACATAGTGATTCATACCACCCCCGTTTTTACCGTTACAACCCGTAAGCATTTGTGCCATAATAGCTGAACGATACATCAAGTTTTCGTGGAACCAGTGATTTATTCCTGCTCCAACAATTACCATACAAGCACCTTCAGTTGTTTCTGCTGTGCTAGCCCATTCACGTGCCAATTGGATTACTTCTTTCCTACCGATACCAGTAAAAATTTCTTGCCAAGCTGGCGTGTATGCTGCGTCTTTATCGTCGAATGAAGTAGGATAATCTCCTGCCAATCCACGTCCAACACCATATTGCGCCATTGTAAGGTCATAGATAGTTGCTACAGGAACTTTTTCTCCATCTTTCGTTGTGATGTAACGAACAGGAACTCCTCTGTATGCTTTTTTATCTAAACCGAATTCAGTGAATTGAACTTGAAGTACATCATCGTGTTTTTCTAGTAACGACAATTCTGGATCGTATCCTTTTCCTGATTCACCATCTGTATAATTAAGATTCCATTGGCCTTTTTTCTCTTGCCATCTGTAACCCATTGTTCCCATTGGAGAAATAAGTCCGCCTGTTGTTGCGTCGTAGTTCAAGAATTTCCATTCGCCATTTTCAGCATCTTTAAATTCAGAAACTTCACCGATTCGCATCATTCTACCTGGAGTTAAAACGTCGCCATTTTTATCCAACTTCACAAGGAAAGGACAATCTGTAAAACGTTTCACATAATCCATGAAATAAGGAACTTGTCTGTTAACGTGATATTCTTGAAGAATAACGTGCGTAACAGACATCCAGAATGCACCATCAGAACCAGCATGAACTGGAATCCATTGATCAGCATGTTTTGCAACCATGTTGAAATCGGGTGCCATTACAACTGTTTTCGTACCGTTGTGTCTTGCTTCAGAGAAGAAGTGAATATCCGGCGTTCTTGTCATTCCAAGGTTTGCACCCATAGATACAATAAACTTCGATTTGAACCAGTCAGCAGATTCACAAACGTCAGTTTGTTCACCCCAAATTTCTGGGAAAGCATTAGGTAAATCGCAGTACCAATCGTAGAAAGACAAGTTAACTGCTCCCATCAATTGTAAGTATCGAGCACCGGATGCGTAGCTCAACATACTTTTCGCTGGAATCGGTGCAAAACCAATGATTCTATCCGATCCATATTTTTGAATCGTATAAATATTTGATGCTGCGATTAGTTCAATTACCTCATCCCATTTAACTCTTCTAAATCCACCTTTACCTCTAGCTCGTTGGTATCTTTTTCTTTTAGTAGAATCAGCTTGTAAATTTGCCCAAGCTAAAACTGGGTCTCCACCACAATTTTTCTTTTCTTCTCTATAAAGATCGATTAAAGCACCACGAATAATTGGGTATTTAACACGAATTGGGCTATACAAGTACCATGAATAAGAAATCCCACGTTGACAACCTCTTGGCTCATACGGTGGAACATCTTTATTAAATTGAGGGTAATCTAATTGTTGCATTTCCCATACAACGATACCATCTTTTACGTGAATTGCCCACGAACACCCACCAGTACAGTTTACACCGTGGGTACTTCTCACTACTTTATCATATTGCCATCTATTTCTATAGAATTCTTCCCATTTTCTAGTATTTGGCGATATTATATCTTCAATCCAGCTCATTTTATTTGAATTTAATGTAACTATTACTGTTATTAATGTTTGGCATCCCAAGCGCTATGTTGACGGTCGAAAATGTCTTTTTTAACCATTTTTTTCTTTCTATTCATGTACATGAAGTTGATGATGATCAACAAACCAGCTAAACCACTTAATCCTCCAATCAACATTGTTGAATACCCAGTTTTAGCTGTTTGACTTCCTTTCACTTCATTCGCATATTTTAAAAAGGCAGATAATTTTCCTCTTTCATTTTCCGTTAAAGGATGATTTTGGTAGGATGCTGCCATTGCAGGAAAAGGTGGTGCAGATAACCATACTGCTATTCCTTCACCTAATCTTGTGTACACGTCCGTCAAGTCTTTTGCAAGCAGTCCGCCGGTCATCAACTGATCATTTTTCACATTGTGACATGAAATACATGATGGTCCACCATTTGAAAAGCTATTTGAGCCTTCAAAATATTTCTTACCAGCACTTTCTTCAGGTTGCATCGCTCTGCTTGAAGCAGCAAAGGTTGACATTGTCGATAAACTTATTACTGAACCTAGAATAACAAGTTTAATTCCTTTAAGTAATCTTTCTTTTTCCATTACATAGATAATTATAGTGTAAAATTGATTTTAATGCACAGCTTATAAAATGATTTATATCATAAAATGAAGGTCTAATTGATTTTTTTTAATAAATAGAATCCTTCTAAATAAGGATATGTATATACTATATACATTCTTTATCATGCAATTACACGAATAAAAGAGAATGGAAGTGCATTTATTGAAATAAATCTAAATGATTTAAATCACACTTAATTGAAAGTTTACAGCTGTGTTTAATATTGAAAAGCTGAATTATTGATCAGCTAAAAACCATTCTGCATATGAACTTGGTGTTTCATCCAATCGTGCAGTGATTAATTTAATTTCTAACGGTAGTCTTGGAATTACTAACTCAACAAAATGAACTAAGAGATTTTCACATGTTGGTTGAAATGATGTATAAATAATTCGTTCACTAAAATCAGTTAACACAGCACTTTTTGCAATATCCGACATTTCGTTTAAAACAAGTGAATGATCGAAAACGTCAATTATTTCAGTTTTGACAATTGTTTTAAGGTCTTTAAAATCAATGACAAATCCATTTTTTGAATGACCTTCATCGTTGCGAATAGGACCCAACAATGTTACACTGAAATGATAAGTGTGACCATGAATATTCTTACATAACCCATCATAACCATCTAAGGCATGTGCAAAGTCTAATGTAAACTTTTTGGTTACACGAATATTTGTAGAAATCGTTTTGGATTTTATCATTTATTGTTTTTGTCATTATTTCTCATAAATTCAAAAATTGCCTTTGCATCATTATCACTGAGGTTTTGATTAGGCATTCTAACTTTGTAGGCAGAGATTTGGGCTTTCAACGTTTTATCTTTATCAAGCATTTCCTCTGAATTCGTTAAGAAATTCAGAATCCATTCAGGAGATCTCCTTTCTGTAATATTTAGCCAGCCAGGACCAGTAGAAGCTTCAGTTGTCAAGTTGTGACAACAAATACATTTTGAAATAAGTAATTTCTTTCCTTCGGCAATTAACTTTTCATCAAGTGAATCTGATAAAATTACATTATCGAATTTCCCTGCTCCAATTTTAGCATTATACGGTTTTTCCACGGATACATTTTCAACTTCTTTTTTACTTGTTGAATTATTACAAGCAACTAAAAGAATCAAAGCACCAATAATATATAGCGTGTGTTTCATCCTAAATTAATTTTCAAAATTCGTGTGTTTACTATTTCTATCCTATGACGCGTGTCATAAAAATTGATTTTAATTTCGAAGTACTAATTCCAATTCCCTTGTATTAAAATCATCAATCGAAAAATCATTTTTTGAGTACCCCAAACCTCCAACTGTTGGCGTATCATTAACAAATTGTTGGATGTAATATTTATTTCTATAGCCTTTTTTATTTAAAAAGGCTATCATTCCATTCAAATCTGCTTTAGATAAAAGTGAATTGTGAACTGTTGTCCGAACTTCAAATTCAATTAAACTATTAACAAGCATTTCTAATGAATTTTCAAACCTTTCGAATAGTTTTGATTTTGTTATTTCAAAAAACTTTTCCTTTGGGGCTTTAAAATCCAACGCTACATAATCAATCAAATTCCCTTCAAGTAAACTTTTTAGGACATGTGGATTTGACCCGTTTGTGTCGAGTTTGACTTTGAATCCATGTTTTTTGATTTCCACAACAAAATCTACTAATCCTTTATAATTCGTGCATTCTCCTCCGCTTAAAACTACACCATCTAATAATCCTTTTCTCGATTTCAAGAATGACAATGCTTCATCACAAGACACTTTTCCTTTACTTTCAATAATATCTGGATTGTAACAATATTGGCATTGCATATTGCAGCCTGCAAACCAAATAATGCAGGCTGTTTTATCCGGATAATCAAGTAAAGTGAAAGGCGAGATATTATGAATTGGATTATTTACAACATTGCTCAACAAAATGTGCTCTTTGTTTGTGTTCTCCTTTTTTACCAATATTAAAACTTTCAATAGGTCTGTGATAACCCATTACTCGAGTATAAACTAAACATTTTGTTCTTAACTCTGTTACGTCTTTTAACAGATTTGTCTTGCTCATTGTTTCAGTTACTGTGTTCATAGCTATTTTCTTTTATTTTTAATTTTTCTAATAATTCATCGTCACATTTAGGGCAAAACTCATGTTCTCCAGAAAGATATCCATGGGTTGGGCAAACACTAAAAACAGGAGTAATAGTGATGTAGGGCAATCTGAAATTTGACAAGACTTTCTTAACCATATTTCGGCAAGCTTCAGCTGAACTTAATCGCTCGCGCATGTATAAATGCAAGACTGTTCCTCCTGTATATTTACACTGCAGTTCATCTTGTAACATCAATGCTTCAAATGGATCTTCTGTATGGTCTACTGGAATTTGTGAACTATTTGTGTAGTAAATATTTTCATCAAAACCTGCTTGTATAATATCTTTAAATCGTTTTTTATCCTCTTTAGCAAATCGATACGTCGTTCCTTCTGCTGGAGTTGCTTCCAAGTTGTAAAGATTACCAGTACTTTCTTGGTATTCTTGCATTCTAGTCCGGATATAATCCAAAATTTCAGCAGCAAAATCAATTCCGGTAGTAGAAGTTAAATCATCTTTACCATTTGTGAAATTCAGAATCATTTCATTAATTCCATTGACACCAATCGTAGAAAAATGATTTCTAAAATGAGGCAAATATCTTTTTGTGTATGGATAAAGTCCCCTATCATACATATCTTGAATAAAAACTCTCTTTTTCTCAAGAGTTGACTTCGAAGTGTTTAAAAGGAAGTCCAATCTTTCAAAAAGTCCTTGTTTATTTCCTTTATAAATATAACCTAGTCGAGCTAGATTAATCGTCACAACACCTATACTTCCTGTCATTTCAGCGCTACCAAAAAGACCATTTCCTCGTTTCAACAATTCACGAAGATCCAGTTGCAATCTGCAACACATACTTCGAACAGCATTAGGTTTGTAAGCATTTGGATTTTCAACTTTTTCTCCTTGCTCATTTAGAATAAATTGACTTCCTATAAAATTTTGAAAATAGGAAGACCCAATTTTTGCAGTATTTTCGAAAAGCAAGTCTGTGTTTTCACCATACCAATCAAAATCTTCGGTAATATTTACAGTT
>JBILYS010000120.1:0-5844 GCA_044377625.1 Crocinitomicaceae bacterium | reverse complement strand
AAAGCATCTTTTGCCATTAATTCCCGGAACTGTTGATTCTTTTAATCCAGAATTAGATAAAGCTAATCGTGTTTGTGATTTCTTAGAATTAGGTGAATTAATGGCAAAAGATGCTTTGAACAGAACTGAATCATGTGGTGGACACTTCCGTGAAGAGTCTCAAACTGAAGAAGGTGAAGCAAAACGTAACGATAATGACTTCGCATATGTTGCTGCCTGGGAATATACTGGAAAACCATCAGAAGCAATCTTGCACAAAGAAGATTTGGTGTTCGACGAAGTTAAATTGGTAGAAAGAAATTATAAGTGATATTTAGTTATATATAATTACTGTAAAAATTATGAAATTAACATTAAAAATCTGGAGACAAAGTGGACCAAATGATAAAGGTCAAATTGTAACCTATCCTATCGATAATATCGAGGGTGATATGTCATTCTTAGACATGATGGATGTTTTGAATGAAGAATTAATCGTTAAAGGAGATGATCCTGTAGCATTTGATCACGATTGCCGTGAAGGAATCTGTGGAATGTGTTCATTATTTATTAATGGAGAAGCTCACGGACCCGATAGAGCAATTACTACATGTCAATTACACATGCGTAAATTCAGTGATGGTGAAACTATTTATATTGAGCCTTGGAGAGCAAAAGCATTTCCGGTAATTAAAGATTTAGTAGTTGACCGTGGTGCTTTAGATCGTGTAATGGCCTCTGGTGGATTTGTTTCAGTGAACACTTCAGGAAATACAGTTGATGCAAATGCAATTCCTATTTCCAAAATTGATGCAGACAAAGCGTTTGAAGCAGCAACATGTATTGGATGTGGCGCTTGCGTTGCTTCTTGTGTGAATGCTTCTGCTATGCTTTTTGTCTCTGCTAAAGTTTCTCAATTGGCCTTGTTACCTCAAGGAAAAGTTGAGGCTACTGAACGTGTTCTAAACATGGTAAGAACAATGGATGAAGAAGGTTTTGGTAATTGCACCAATACAGGAGCATGCGCCGTTGAATGCCCGAAAGAAATATCTTTAGACAATATTGCCCGCATGAATAGAGAATATTTCAAAGCAATGTTAACGTCTGAATAGTAACAATAGTCATTAAATCAAGGGTAAATTATTATTAACCCAACCATTTAAATTAACTATTCGTTATGGTTTAATTAAATTTACTATTTTCGCATAAACTAAATTTTACACTTATGAAAAAAATGTTACTTGTAATGGCAGTTTCCTTCTTTACCTTGGAAGCAATTGCTCAAGTTGTTGTTGCAGGCGTTTCGCCAGTATCAATTCAAGGTAATTATGATTATGGAGTACAAGCTAATGAAGCTGGTTGGCCAGGAGAAACTGATGATGGTACTTGGGCGCTTGCTTTAGACTTCAATGTTGATGGTACAAACGTTCAAGGAGAATTAATGATGGTAGAAGACGGTACTCCTGGAACTAACCTTCAAGGACATCCTATCTCACAAGAAGGTTGTTCCCCTTTAACAAATAATTTAACAGGCAAAATTGCTGTTATTTATCGTAACACGTGTAATTTTTCTTTAAAAGCATTCAATGCTCAAGTTGCAGGTGCAATTGCTGTAATTGTTGTAAATAGAGAAGATGCAGGAATTGCTATGACTGCTGGCACTGATGGTGTTAACGTTACTATTCCAGTTGTTATTTTATCTAAAACTGACGGAAACGCAATTATCGCAGAAATGCTAAACGGTCCTGTTGTTATGTTTATTGGAAACAAATTTGGAATAAACACGAATGATATTGGATCAGGTCCTGATAACACTATCATCGCTACTCAAGCAACTACTCCAAGTATTTTGGCTCAAAGTGCAGCTGATTTTTCTTTTACACCAGGTCTTGCAATTGTGAATTACGGAAACGCAACACAAACAACGGTATTTGTAACAGCGACAATTGATGCTCCAGGAGCACCAGCAGCATATACTTCAACAGTTGGACCATTGACTATGGCGTATAAAGACACTATCAATATCTTTGATGGTAACCCTGAAACTTTTGCGTTATTTTCTCTTGCTACTTATCCTGTAGGAGAATACACACTTAATTACACGATTACTTTAGGTATGACAGCTGATGAGGCTATCGGTGATAATTCATTTACATCTAATTTTTACGTTTCTGACGACATCTACTCATACGCTAGATTAGACATGGTTAACTCTGAGCCAATTTCTATTTCATACCCAATGAATTATACTCAAGGTTATAAGTCATGTATTCGTTTTAATAACGCTAACGCAAGTCGTGCAGGTGTAGAAGGTTTATATACTTCTATTAAGGTTGATACAGCTTTGTTTGATTTACAAGCTCAAGAAATTTCTTTGTATGCTTATACATGGAATGACCTTGCTACAACTTTTTCAGCAACACCAACTTTCTTAGATTTTACTCAAGTTGCTTTTGCTCAATACTATCCATCTGCTACTTATGTTAATGGTGACGAAATATTTGTTCCTTTCACAGTTCCTTTTATTCTTGTTGATAACACGAATTACTTGTTCTGTATTGAAACACAAATTCCTGAGCCTGCTTTCGGTTATGATGATGTTGTTAATTACAATGCAAATAGTGCAATTTTAGATAATGTTATCAGTCCAATCTATATTGATGATATTGGAACAACAACGGATCAATGGTTTGCTGCTGGATGGAATGGTAATCCAGCTCCTTCAATTGGAATGAAATTATTCCCTGCTGCTGAACTTGGTTTAGTTGATGCAACAGAATTAAAAGGAATAGCATATCCAAATCCGGCGTCTGATAATGTTACAGTATCTATTAATGCTACTGGTGCTGCAACACTTGTTGTAACTGACATTTCTGGTAAAATTGTCTTGAATAAAAACTTGTCTTTGACAAACGGCAATGCTGATGTAAACACTTCTTCTTTAGAGGCTGGAATTTACATCTTCAACGTAACACTTGATAATAACCAAACATCTCAATTTAACGTTGTAATCAAATAACAACATTAAATAATAAGAATTAAAGGGCTGATATTTCTTCAGCCCTTTTTTTATGCAATCAACTTCCATAATATATTGAATTAAACTATTTTAGCACAAAAAATATTTTTATGAAAAAATGTCTCTTCTTTATAATTGCTGTTTTAAGTATTAATTTCTCGCATAGTCAAGTGGTTTGCGCCGGAGTTTCGCCTGCTTCAATAGCCGGTAATTATTCCTTTTCTTGGGGCGATCCCGCAAACACATGGGGAAGTCCTGATTTTAATATTCCTGGGACAACTATTACCGGAGAATTAATGCTGGTTGATGATGGGTCAGTTGGAAATAGCCCAGCATCCGGTCTTCCATTAGCATATTATGGGTGTTCCCCGCTTGTAAATAATCTAACGGGTAAAATTGCTGTAGTTTACAGATATGATGGCGTAACAGCATCTACAATTTGTTGGATGTCAGAAAAAGCTTTAATCGCTCAAAATGCCGGAGCAATTGCTGTTTTATTCATAAATAGACCTGGGGCCAATGCAGATCTTTCAACTGGAGGTGCTACTTCGGCGCCAAGCGTATTAATTCCAGCAGTTTTAATTGATTTCAACGATGGTGAACTATTACGTACAGAAATGCAAAATGGTCCAGTTACAATGTTTTTTGGGAACAAAACGGGCTTATATGCAAATGATATTGGCGTTGTCAATACAGATAAATTGATTTCAAAATCAATGGGTGTATCAGCTCAATTATCTGCAAACAATTCTGAATTTAATTTTGAGCTTGGAACTCGAATATTTAATTATGGCAGCTCAAACCAAACAAGTATTATGGTAACTGCAAATATCGATGGCCCAAGTGGAACATCTGTTTTTAGCAGTGTTGTTGGACCAATCTCACTAATAGCTGGAGACACTATTGACGTTTACCCAGGTGAACTTTTTTCCTTTCCACAATTTTCTCTTTCTTCATATCCTATTGGCAGATACAATTTAACTTATACTGTATCCTTGGCTGTTCCAGACGAATATCCTGGTGACAATATGAATGGATCAGATTTCGTTGTTAACGATTCTATTATTTCTTATTCGGCGTTAGATCCAATTACCAATTTGCCAACTACCCAAAATTTCTCCCGTCCAACGACAAACAACAACACTTATTCAAATTGTATGGTTATAAAAGACCCTAATAACAGCAGAATTGGTGTAGAAGGAATCTATTTTTCAGCTTCTACAAGTTACGGCTCAGGGATTTTATTATCGGGTGAAGAAATGGCTTTGTCTCTCTATCAATGGGATGACGTTTTTACAGATTTAAACGATGTAAACTTAGCTTTTAACACATTGAATCCAATTAGTATTGGATACTATTATTACCCGAGCGATTTACAAGGAGAAACCGTTTACGGGGCCTTTTCTGCGCCAGTTGTATTAGAAGATAATAGAAGATACTTGGCGTGTGTAAAAACTGTTAACACAAGTTTATTCCTTGGTAGCGATGCAAAAACAAATTATTTGTGGAATGAATCTTACTATTTACAGCCTGCTTTCCCTATAGAAAGCGATGGCGTATATGCTGCATCCGGATTTGGAGCTGATTCTCCTCCAGCAATGGGTGTCAAAATTTTTGATGCGATTGAAGTGGGAATAACAAATCAAAATCAACTTGATTTTTCCGTTTTTCCCAACCCCTCTGAAAATGGTGTTACCGTTTCTATAAACGCTGAAGGAAGTGTAAAACTGACTATAACTGACATTTCTGGAAAAAAGGTATTGAATACATCACTTTATTTAATAAACAATGAGTCTGAAATTAACATTGCAACATTGCAACCTGGTATGTACATTTTCAATATCGTTACTGAAACAGGAGAAACGGCTCAATTTAATGTCATAAAAAATTAGAATTTTCTAATTCACCAAAAGAGTCGCCCATAAATGAGCGACTCTTTTTTTTCTTGCTTACTTGTATTACTATTCACCTAAAAGTTTAATGACAATCCGAAAGTTAATGGGTATACTTCAACAGTTTTTGCTACATCAAAAAGCGGCAGTAAACTGTAAGAAGCAAATGCACCCCAAGATCCATAACCCAAACGTACGGTTCCGTCTAATTTGAAAGAATTCAAACCGTATACGCCTTTGTTTTTTTGTTGAAATTCTTTTCCATCTATTTCCCCTTCTCTTTTAATTTTAGAGGCTAATCTTACACCTCCAATAACTCCCGCGGCAAAATAAAAACTTTTATCCGAATCTCTATTCGTGCAAAATTCTAATAACAATGGAACAGTTAAATATGCTGCTTTCAATTTATTTTTTGAATAATCAATTACTGTATCGATTGATGCAAACAATGTATCAGGAGTGCTATTTAAAACATAATTATCTCTAAAAGCGACTTGCGTAAAACTAAATCCTAATCCTGTTGTAATTCCAAAATATTCATGAGCTATACCAAATTTATGTTCTAAAACATTCAAATTCCATGTCATTGAACGCGCTGGATCGTTTTTCCAGTATGGATTATTATCAAAACTTGTTTTAAATTGACCGTTTGTCATTGTACTGAAACCCATATCTATTCCAGCCCAATGTGCTTCATATTTATTTTTTTCAATTTCATCAGGAGCAGCATCAATTGTGTCGATTTCATCCGATACATCGTTTGAATGATCTACTAAAATAATCTCAATGTTTTTTAAAGTGACACGTGTAGTATCTTTCTTTTCTTCTTCTTGCGCAACAACACTTGAGCTAACAACTATCAAAGCCAAATAAATTATCTTTTTCATATTACTATTTTTAAACTGTTTAACGGGTTTTATCCTTCTTTTCGAATTAGACCTTGTCAAACGTGAA
>JBILYS010000119.1:0-5874 GCA_044377625.1 Crocinitomicaceae bacterium | reverse complement strand
CAGAGCTGAACGTTGGAAGACTATGGCACTTGTTGCTTTAGGACAAAAAAAGATGTTCTCTCGTCCGATTCCAGCATTATTGCATTTAGCTCTGTATGTCGCTTTTATTATTACTCAAATTGAGTTGGTTGAAATCATCATTGACGGGCTCTTTAATAAGCATCGCTTTTTCCATGAGTCACTTGGAGGTTTTTATACGTTCATGATTAGTTTCATAGAGATACTTTCTGTTTTAGCTCTTTTAGCTACGATTGTTTTTCTTTCAAGAAGAAATTTATTAAAACTTCCTCGACTTAACATGAAAGAATTGGCTGGTTGGCCAAAAAAGGATGCAAATTTGATTTTAATAATGGAAATCGTGCTCGTTACATTTATTTTCACAATGAATGGTGCAGACGAAGCAATACAATTATTAAAAGGGAATGAAAGCTACGGATTTTCAATTAGCAGTGTATTAGGTCCACTTATTTTTGGCGGAATTGATTCAATTGAAACATTGCATGTTTTTGAACTTATCGGTTGGTGGGGACATTTCTTTATGGTTTTACTTTTCCTAAATTACCTTCCTTATTCTAAGCATTTTCATATCTTATTAGCGTTCCCAAACACCTATTTTTCTAATTTAAATAAAAAGGGTAAACTTACTAATATGGAATCAGTTACGGCTGAAGTAAAATTAATGATGGATCCAGCTGCAGATCCTTATGCCGCACCTGCAGATTCGTCATCCGAACCACAAAGATTTGGAGCAAAAGATGTCACGGATTTAACCTGGAAAAATTTACTAGACGCTTATACTTGCACTGAATGCGGTCGTTGCACGTCTTCTTGTCCTGCTAATATCACAGGAAAAAAATTGTCACCACGAAAAATTATGATGGATACGAGAGATCGTTTAACTGAAGTTGGTGATAATATCCGGAAACATGGGAAGGATTTTTCTGATGGGAAAAGTTTATTAGGGGATTATATTTCTGAGGAGGAAGTTTGGGCATGTACTTCCTGTAATGCATGTGTTCAGGAGTGCCCTGTAAATATCGATCCATTGTCCATAATTATAGATTTAAGAAGGTTTTTAGTTATGGAAGAATCAAAAATGCCAACAGAACTTACTGGTATGTTGACGAATATTGAAAATAATGGTGCTCCTTGGCAATTCTCACCGAATGACCGTTTAAATTGGGCAAATGAAGACTAAGAAACAAACTGAATTAATAGGGTTAGTTGAGAATGGTAAATCATTATCGCCAGTTCTACCTGAAGATGTTAAGAATTATTTAATCGACATTGACGGAACAATTTGCGATGATATTCCGAATGAAGAACCAGAAAGAATGTTAACAGCGGTGATTTATCCAGATACGTTAGAGGTAATTACAAAATGGTACAATGAAGGTCATGTCATAACTTTTTTTACTTCTCGACTTGAGGAACATAGAGAAGTTACAGAAGAATGGCTTAAAAATCACCATTTCAAGTATCACGGGTTATTGATGGGGAAACCGAGAGGTGGAAATTATCATTGGATTGACAATCACATTGTTCGAGCAACACGTTACGAAGGAAAGTTTTCAGATTTAATCGAGACGAAAGCCAGTATTCAAGTTTTTGAAAAATAAGTTATGAGTTTGAATGTACCTACAATGGCCTCAATGATGGCCCAAGGAGAAACACCTGATGTACTTTTTTGGGTAGGATGCTCTGGAAGTTTTGATGACCGTGCAAAGAAAATCACGAAAGCATTAGTGAAAATTCTAAATAATTGCAATGTGAAATTTGCGGTACTTGGCACAGAGGAAAGTTGTACTGGAGATCCCGCAAAACGAGCAGGAAATGAATTCACCTTTCAAATGCAAGCGATGATGAATATCCAAGTTCTAAATGGATATGAAGTAAAGAAAATTGTAACTGCTTGTCCACATTGCTTCAATACGTTGAAAAACGAATACCCTGAACTTGGTGGAGTATATGAAGTGATTCACCACACTCAACTTATCCAAGACCTTATTAATACAGGTAAAATGAGCTTAAAGGACGGTGGGATTTATAAGGGTAAGAAAATTACTTTTCATGACCCATGTTATTTAGGCCGTGCAAATGACGTTTATGAAGCTCCAAGAGAATTGATTGAAAAGCTAGATGCTGAACTGGTCGAAATGAAACGTTGCAAAACCAATGGACTTTGCTGTGGAGCAGGTGGCGCACAAATGTTCAAGGAAGCTGAAAAAGGAAATAAAGAAATTAACGTGGAAAGAACTGAAGATGCGCTTGAAACAAATGCTGAAATTATAGCTACAGGTTGTCCTTTTTGCAATACCATGATGACAGACGGTGTTAAAAACTTCAATAAAGAAAATTCAATTCAAGTTTTAGATATTGCTGAATTAATCGCAAATGCAGCTGAATTATAAACATATGTTCGAATCATTCCCTGAAAATAGTCAAGTGTGGATTTATTCTTCAACGCGTTTTTTTACAAATGAAGAAGAAGTTTTTATTACTTCAAATCTCGATCAATTTATTAGTCAGTGGGCAACTCACGGAACAGACTTATTTGCCAATGCGACTATTTTACATCATTCTTTCATTGTTATTGTTGCAGATGAGAATAAGGTAAAATCATCAGGATGTTCAATTGATTCGTCAGTTCGTTTTATTAAAGACTTAGGAAAAGAATTAAATATCGACTTTTTCAACAGAATGTCTATCCTTCTTAGGAAAGCGGATGAATACAAAAGAATTCATTTTTCAGATTTGTCGAATCATTTAGAATATGAAATGTTTAATCCAATGGTGAAAACGTTAAAAGATTTGAGAGAAAGATTTATATTACCAGTATCTGAATCTGAACTGATTAGATAATTAAATTGTTCTATTTTTTCTCGAAGTTTTCTTGTCATTCAATCTTATTCCTCCGAGTAATTTTAAAGAATAAAATGTTTGTCGGTAAATAAAGTCATTGAATCGGATTGATTTATTATCGAAATCGGATACAATAAAAACAAAAAACTTTGGGACAGAATAGCCTCCGATTAATCGAATATCATATCTTGGAGCAATACCAAGAAATCCTCTGGAAATTTCATTGATTGTGTAAAATTTAGCTTGAACAGCAAATCCAACTCCAAACAATGCAGAAAATTGCCAATTTTTCAACTTATTCACATAGGCATATCCGGGAATTACACCAAAATCAATTGATGAAATTACACTTGAAGAGGTTTTGGTTTGCGTTGAATCAATTAATGTATAAGGAGTTATTGATTCAGTGCCATTTCCGACGCCAAATATGTTTAATGAATTTTTTAAGTACCAAGTTTTCACTTCTTTTTCGTAATGACCAGTTTTTCCTTTTAAAGCAGACATTTTAAAATTCTTATCATGAAAATACCAGACATTGGCAGAGAAACTTACTGTGTTAATATTTGGTTTAATATCATTTGGATGCAGCTTGTTTAATGTGTCATTCCATTTGTATGCATCAAGAATAGCATAGCCTCGATAGCTTCTTAAATCGATATCAAAAAATGTTTTTTTTATGGTAAAGTCAAATCCTAAATCTAGAGGAATCGTTTTCCCAAAACTACTAACTGGCTTGAAATTTCCTGGCAATGGAATCCCAATTCTTAATGCAAACCATTTATAACAAATACCAAAACCTAAAATCGTTCTGAAATTATTCTTATATTTTAGTTTATTTAAAGTAGAATTATAATCATAGTGTAGGGAAAATGGGGCAGAGGTATACCCAATATCAGAATATAGTACTACCTTATTTTTATAAAGCGTATAAGGCAAAGTGTCATTTTGACAGAGCAGTCCAAATGGCAAAAAACCAAAACAAAGAATAATTTTATTTTTCAATGCCTTCTAGATGCAAAATAAATGAATATTCTTTGGCTGTTTCTTTTCTCTCCTGAGTTCTTCCCGATCCACCGCCATGACCTGCGTCCATGTTGCAATCAAATAGCAAAGGATTGTCATTTGTTCTCATTTCACGAATTTTAGCAACCCATTTCATCGGCTCCCAATATTGCACCTGAGAATCATGATATCCTGTCGTAATATATAGTGAAGGATAATCCATCGTTTTCACATTGTCATATGGGGAATAGTTTAACATGTAATAGTAATATTCTTCATCATTAGGATTCCCCCATTCTTCATACTCTCCAACAGTTAAAGGAATTGACTCATCCAACATTGTTGTAACTACATCAACAAATGGCACTTGTGCAATTACTCCTTTCCATAAGTATGGCGCCATATTCGTAACTGCTCCCATTAATAATCCTCCAGCACTTCCTCCTTGAGCATAAATTTTATTTTTATCACAATAACCTTTCATACCTAGGTATTCAGCTGCATTTATAAAATCAGTAAATGTATTTTTCTTCTTTAGAAATTTACCATTTTCGTACCATTGCTCACCCATATATTTACTTCCTCTAATATGTGCTACCGCATATACAAAACCACGATCTAATAGACTTAGTCTTGTCGCACTAAAGACATCTGGTAAAGTATATCCATATGAACCATATCCATAGAGAAGGCAAGGTGCTTTTGATAAATCAGTTCCTTTTTTATAAACCAAAGAAACCGGGATTTTCGAACCATCATTTGCAGTTGCCCATATTCTTTGAGATTCATAATCGTCCGAATTAAATGATTTATCCAATAATTCCTTTCTAAACCACAATTCACGGGTATTGTTGTTTAGATCGTAATTATATACAGATGAGGGTGTGGTCATTGAGTTATAACTGAAAAACAAATTACTAGCTTCGTAATTGTCATTAAGACTTAAACCTGTGAAATATGTTTCTTCATCAAAAGAGATTGTCTCAGTTTTATTTGATTTCAAATTAAGAATATTAATTTTTCTTAACCCATTTATTCTAATTTCTGTGATTAAAAAATCCTTAAGAGGTAAAAAACTTTCAATCAACGTTTCTGAAGAATGAGCGACAATAACTTTACAATTATTTATCGACTTAGGAGGTGATTGAGAAAACAATAATTGCTTATTGTCAGCATCCTTATTAGAAAGTATATAAAATCCATTTTCATGATGATCCACTTCGTATAAATGACCTTTATCCCTTGAAAGAAAAACAATTGGAGCACTTGAAGGAATATCTGAATCAATGAATCTCATTTCAGAGGTTGTAGAACTATGGCTGTAAATAAAAATGTACTTATCGGTAATAGATTTTGTGATTGAAACAGCAAATTTCTCGTCATCTTCCTGGTAAACAAGTACATCATTTTTTGAATCGGTTCCTAAGACATGTTTAAAAATTTGAAATTCTCTCAACGTTTGAGGATCTTTTTTGACGTAGAAAAGCGTTTTATTATCATTTGCCCAAACTATAGAACCGTCAGTGTCCTTAATTTGATCTTTTAAAAATTTATTGCTTTTGTTTTCTCGAATTGTAATTGTATATTTTCTTCTTCCGATGAAATCTTCACTTATGGCTAACAATTCGTTATTAGGTGAAGGAGCCCATTCAGCTAATTCATAAAATGGTTTTCCCTTTGCTCTAACATTTTCATCTAGAAACAAATGTTCTTTTGTTTCATCCAATTGGTAAACTAACACATAATCCTTCTCCGCTTCATTTCTTATTTGATAAGTTTTATTGTTCATTTTAAAAGGCGAACTCACATCATTCGGATTGATTCGACTGTTAAATTCATCCAAAAGATTTTTCTGAAGAGCTTCGAAAGAACTGAAATATTTTTTTGAATTCTCGTTCTCTAAGGCTAAATAATCTAAAACAGGTTGTGAATCTCGATCATTCATCCAATAATAATCATCAACTCTAGTGTGATTGTGTAAAACTAAATTCTTAGGGATTTTATTTGCTA
>JBILYS010000118.1:0-5878 GCA_044377625.1 Crocinitomicaceae bacterium | reverse complement strand
GTATTCAAACGTTACTCTAGATCCTGTCTTTTCATGAAAATACCTCAAAGAGTCAGCTAATTCCTCAAGATTATTGGAATCATTGATTTCCATGATGTGACTGCGTTTTTTATCATTAGCAGCGTGTAATGAAATTGCTAAGTTGAATTTTACATTATCATCACCTAGTTTTCGAATCATTTTTGCAATGCCAGCAGTAGATACTGTTATACGTTTTGGAGACATTCCTAATCCTTCTTCTGATGTCAATAATTCAACGGAGCGAAGAACATTTTTGTAATTTAGAAGTGGTTCACCCATTCCCATATATACAATATTGGATAGGGGAGTATTGTACCTGTTTTCAGCTTGTTCTTTCAAGTAAACGACTTGGTCAACAATTTCACCAGCTGTTAAATTGCGCATTAATTTCAATCTTCCTGTAGCGCAAAAGGTGCATGACAAACTACAACCAACTTGTGATGATATGCATGCTGTCGTTCTTGAAGATGTTGGAATTAATACTCCTTCAACAACTTTTCCCTCACCAATAGAAAATGCGCATTTAATGGTTTTATCCGAGCTTATTTGCTGGTCATCAAGCGTGATGTGATCAATAAAGAAATGTTCATCTAACTTGATGCGAAGATCTTTACTTAGGTTAGACATTTCGTCAAATGTAGCTGCATTTTTTTGCCACAACCATTCATAAATCTGTTTTGAACGAAAGGTTTTTTCGTCCAATTTTTCTAAAGCTTTTTTTAGCTCCTCGAAAGATAGATTTCTGATATTTTCTTTGCTGTCTGCCATTTACTGCTGCAAAGGTAGGGAATTGAATCGTGAATCGTGTAAAAGTTTAAATTTGAGAACGGATAGTTTAAAAAAACAGATTGTCAATTGATACATTTAATTTTATAATTTGGTCAAAAAAATATTCAAGGTTGATATGAAGAATTGCGTTAAATGTCAAAAAGAAATAGGCGTACAGGATACATATTGTCAGTATTGTGGTTCGCATCAATTGAGAGATGAATTGATGGACCGTTTAGACAGGGTTGAAAACAGTATTAATAATACGGTTAAAAAAGAAAACACTGGGTTACTCGTAGCACTTGGTGTAATAAGTATAATTGGATCTATTTTCGGAATTGGTAGAGGGTTATTATATGAAGCAGTTTCCAGCTTAGATCCTGATTCTGAATACGTTAGGGGTTACATTTATGTTTATGCTAATTTAGGTTCTCTTATTGGAGTCATCATGTTGCTTTCTAAAAAAATATGGGGTTTGTATATATATACCTTTTCACAAGTTGTTTATATTGTAACAGTACTTTGGGCGGCAATGAGTTATGAAGTGGGAAGTTCATTTGCAGTTGCTTTTTCCTCTTTTTTCCTTATTCCATCGGTTGTTTTCGTCTTCCTATTTTGGACAAAAGACATTAAAAATAAATTATCTTAATTGACTTTAAACATTTGTTTCACCATTTTCAAAAACTTCTTTGCATATTCATTTTCCAAGTGATCGTGTTTGTTCATTTTCAATTCTGATGCTTCATTTTTTTTATATAATCGTATCCGTTTGACCGTGGATTAATGCTCCTGCGACTTTCCGGTTCGTATTAAAATACTAAACTAAGGATAGTTTAACCTATCGCATCCTTCTGGTTAGTGCGATTTCAATTGTGGTCATTCTAATTTTTTATTTTCTGAGATCCTTCCTTGTTTCAGAAATTTTATTGAGGCCCTCTACCTCTTTTAAAAAATCATTTCATTAATAGAAGATCTTCTATCGGAAAACTTAACAGTAATACAAAGCCTTTCTCTGGTTTTGATTCAATCTTGAAGGTTCCCTTGTAGGCTTTAGCTCTTTCTTCAATGCTGTGTAACCCTAATCCTTTATGCAGTGTTTTGAGGTCAACTCCTTTTCCATTATCTGAAAAAGCGAATTCAAGTCTTCCATCATTCACCAGCATATTCGTTTCAATTCTTGTCGCCTCGGCGTATTTTAGGGAATTGTTGGTGAGTTCCTGCACAATACGAAAAATATTAATACTGAAACCTTTCTCGAGCTTAAAGTTCTCGGACGTAAAATCGAACTTCACTGAAGGGTGAAGAGATGAAAGTTTTTCGTAATAAAAGCCAATCGAGCTGACTACGCCTGAGATTAGAATTTCGGATGGAAACAAATCCCTACAAATCCTGCGAAGATCATGGATTGAATTCTGAACAAGTTGATACAATTCTTCAAATTTTTGAGCCTGATCCGGATTGCTTTCTTTGGCTTGATAAACAAGCAATCCAACGACCGTTAGCGATCCTCCCAAAGAATCGTGCAAGTCTCTAGAAAATCTCAATTTCTCATTTTCTGTGGCCTCGAGAGCAGCTTTCTTAATTTCATTTTTAACCTTAATCTTCTCTGCAAGCGCTTTTTTACGTTGGATATTCAGATAAAGGAATATAAGAATCGTCAAAATCACTACCGAAAGTAACATGACCATTTGTAAAAAATAATTATCTAGTTTTGCCTGCTGATTTCTGTTCTTTAATTCTAGAATCTGTGTCAGGCGTGCCTTGGCATTAAACCGCTCCTGAATTTCAATAATCTTATTGGCATTTTCTTTCGCCAGGTATTTTTCGTTTAAAGTGACATAGGTTTTCAAATAATCACGGCTTTTTGTGATGTTGCCTTTCATGTATTCCAATTCACTTAAATTGTAGTAGATACTTATATCTGAAGAGGTAATAGATGGAAGTTCATTCAGCAATTCGAACGCCTTTTGGTAGAAGTAACCGGCCTTTTCCAGATCTTCTTTAATTAAATACGTACTGCCCATACTCATCGTAACATCAAAACACTGCTCGGTATTCAGATGATTAGCATAGTTATTAAAAGCTTGACGCAAGACCGAAAGAGATTTATCATTGAGTTTCAGCGTAGAATATACATTTCCCAGATTAATCAAATAGGTCACTTTTAAACTGCTATCCCGATTAGGACAAAGGGAGATCGCCTTTTTGTAGTAATACAATGCTTTCCATTGGTCCTGTACTTTAGTCGACCCTAAATTAAAATAGACTCCTAAACTGTTGTTGAAATGAGAATTAATGACTGAATCATTTGTCTTTCGTGCGAAATACAAGCCACTTCTCAAGGAGTTATATTGATACTGTCTATTCCCCAGCTTACTGTGGCAATTCGCATTGTATTGATATGCCTTTGCCAGCTGTACGGATGAGCAGTTTTTAAAATGAATTACTTCATTAGAAATTTTTAAACAACTGTCTAATTGGCCTTTAAGAATGAATGAAGCAGACTTCAAAAGTTTCAAATCAATTAAGGTCCTTGGATCTTTTTGAATTTTTATTGATGCATTGATCAATTGATCAGCTTTTTCAATTTCACCATTTTTTAATAATGCTCGAGCTTTATGATATTCTGACCTACTATGAAACCTTTCGATTCGATTGCTTTCTTCACATTTAACAAATTCTTCAAATAAAGCCTCATATTTACTCAAATCTGTTTCAAAAACAAGCTCCATTTTTTTCTCAATAGAAAGACATTCTTTTTGAGCAACTAATCTAAAAGATAAAAGAAATACCACAAAAAGTGGCACGACTAAATTTACTCTACAATTGAACATTACAATTTAATAGGTTCTCTCAATACATGTTTGGGAGTTGGTGATTTCGATGTCCCTGTAATTTCACATTCTATGAAAGAATACGTTCCAATGGGTAACGAAAGTAACTTTAAATCAATCGTAATTGAAGACGCAGATCCACTAAGACTGCTGTAATCAACCTTAATATAAATTCCCTTTGCCGTTCCAATTGTTGTGGTAGAAGCAGAACTCAAGGTAAAAGCTCCGCTCAAGGTATTAAAAGTCAGTTTTATACTTTTGTTAACAGTATCCGTTACAATCTTGGTATCTAAGAAATTAAAATCCGCCATAATATGTTTTTTAATGATTTAATACAACCCAATACGGACAGAATGTCAAAAGGTTACGTCTGATCTATACCTTTTCACAAGTTGTTTATATTGTAACAGTTCTTTGGGCGGCAATGAGTTATGAAGTTGGAAGTTCATTTGCAGTTGCTTTTTCCTCTTTTTTCCTTATTCCATCGGTTGTTTTCGTCTTCCTATTTTGGACAAAAGACATTAAAAATAAATTATCTTAGTTACCTGTCAAACATTTGTTTCGCCATTTTCATCGGTTGTCAGTATTTCACTCATGAGATCGAAAAAAGGTCGCACTGATTGAAAGATTTCATTCACTTTTTTTACAAAGTCTGCTGAAATAACTTCTTGATCGGCAAAATTGTGTCTTAAGATGAATTGTTTGTGTCGAATTAAATCGATCGCTTCATGTTCTTTCTTGAATCCTCGTGGGGCTGTGAGTACTTTGTTTCCCGATAAGTCACCAAAATTTACTTGAATTTCTTTTGATTTCAAAATAGCATTCCATTCCTCAAAATTGTGTTCAATGTCTTGTCTGATCCGTTTTAAATCTTCTGCATTTGGGTTAAAAAAACCACAGGCTAAATAATTATTTCCTGGTGATATGTTTAAATAATATCCGCCTCTTTTTAATTTTGTTGCGCGACGAAAACCTGCTGCAAATCGTGTTTTAAATGGCGCTTTATCTTTACTAAAACGAACATCATTATAAATTCGATACAAACACTTCTTCGCCGTTTCATTTTCCAACTGATCGTGTTTATTCATTTCAATTAAAAGCTGTCCAACAAAATTGCACATGTTATCATATCCAAGGATATATTCCTCTTTGTGGTTGTTAAACCAGTCGCGATCGTTATTTTTAGCTAACTCTTCCAGGAATTTAAGCGTTGATGGTTGAATTGATTCGTATTTCATTGAATAATCAGTTGGAATTAAATTAAAGTCGAACGCCTATCACCAAGATATCATCAACTTGTTCCGTACCACTTTTCCAATCTTCGATAAATACATCGAGATAATTTTCTTGGTCTGACATGGATAAATCTTGAATTTCAAGTAAGATTTCTTTCAGTTTTTTTGTCGTTAATTTTTTACCGTTCTCACCATTAAAAGTATCTGCATATCCATCGGTACAAAGATAAAATGTATCACCATCTTCTAATGCTATCTCATGACGTTCAAAAAGTTGGTCATCTTCTGTGAAACCTCCTATTGCTTTTTTGGTAGCCTTGATTTCCTCAACAATTTCACTCCCTTTTTTAATGAGCCAAAAAGGTCTATTCGCACCAGCAAAATTTACGTATTTGTTTTTTAAATCAATAGTACAAAGTGCTAGATCCATTCCATCTCTTGTTGAATCATCATTTTGCTCTGATTGTTTTAAAGACTTTTTAATTCCGAGATTGACTAACCTTAATATTTCAGATAAATCAGAACTCTGATCTACCGCTTCATTTAATTTTTCTGAAGCAATCATGCTCATAAAAGCTCCTGGAACGCCATGACCTGTGCAATCTACAGCGGCAATAAAAACCGTGTCATGTTTTTTGGTGAAAAAATAGAAATCGCCACTTACGATATCTTTGGGTTTGTAAAGTGCAAAACTTTGAGGAAGTGAAGTGTAAATTTCTTGTTTGTCTGGCAGTATAGCTAGTTGAATCCGTTGGGCATAATTTATACTATCTGTAATTTCTTTATTTTTAACTTCAATGAGACTTTTTTGAATCTCTAATTGGTCGTTTGTTGCAGCAAGTGCGAGTCGTGCAATGATTTCTTTTTTCGTTAAAACATATCTAGATTGGATTAAAACAACAGAGATAATCCCAACTGTTAGAACAAGGAACCCCCCATTTATTAATATTTCTTGAGAATTTAAAGAACTGTTATATTGAAAAAATAATATGTTCGTGACAAGAGAAATCACAACTACCA
>JBILYS010000117.1:0-5887 GCA_044377625.1 Crocinitomicaceae bacterium | reverse complement strand
ACCAATTTTATTAGACGAATATTTTGACGCCTCTGCTAATGAAACATAAAATTTTACGCAATACTTCATTCCCTTTTTCATTGGAGCATCCAATTTCACCATTACATAAGAACGGGGAACTTTATTTCCAACAGAAAGTGCAGTAAATCCAGCATAATTTGAACCATCACGCGCATCTTCTTTACCATAACCATTCAATGGAGTATTAATTTCAGGAGATTTACTTGGTGTAAATAAATCCGCACGCATTCCTGTTGGTGATGTCCAGCCAGTAGCACTTGTTATACCGCCTAATTTCTTAACTTTTCCATCAGTTGCTTCAAAACTACCATTAGGAACCAAATTTTCTTCTTGCTGTGCAAAAGAGGTCATCGTTGTTAATCCAATTAACATAATTGAACTAATTCTTCTTAAATTATTAGAACTGTATTTCATAATCTTTTACTGTTTTTATAAACGTTTTAACCTTCTCAGGATCAATATCTGGATACACTCCGTGCCCCAAATTTACAATATGTCTTTTACTTTTAAACGAATCTAACATATTAATTGTCAAATTCTGAATTTCATTATGCGAAGAATACAATGCACAAGGATCTAAATTCCCTTGTAACGTCCTGTTTTCGCCAATTTCATTTCGAATTTCAACACTATTCATGTTCCAATCCAAACCAATCGTATTACACTTTAATTTTGCAATTGCTGAAATTGAAGTAATTGCACCTTTTGCAAAAATTGTTAAAGGAACTTCATTGATCGCATTCGCAATTCTATCTATGTATTTCAATCCAAATTCAGCATATTGTTCTGTTCCTAAAATTCCAGCCCAAGAGTCGAAAATTTGTAACATATGCGCACCAGCTGCAACTTGTGCTTTCAAATACTGAATTGTGACTTCTGTAATTCGACTTAGCAACTCATGTGCCAAAACTGGATTAGTATATAAGAGCTTCCGTGACTCAGAAAAAGTTTTAGAACCTTGTCCTTCCACCATATAACAGAAAATTGTCCAAGGAGCTCCAGCAAAACCGATTAAAGGTACACGGCCGTCTAGTTCTTTGTTTGCAATTTTAATTGCTTCTAAAACATATCCCAATCGGTCTTCGACATCAAAATTAGTTTCAGCGTATTTCAATCCTTCTTCAGTTCTAATTGTTTTTTCAAACCAAGGACCTTTTGCCTCCAACATTTGATATTCTAAGCCCATTGCTTCTGGCACAACCAAAATATCGGAAAAGATGATTGCGGCATCTACACCTAAAATATCAACAGGTTGCACTGTAACTTCAGCAGCAAACTTTGGCGTTTCAACCAATTCTTTGAATCCAGATAATTTAGAACGAACAGCACGGTATTCAGGTAAGATTCTACCAGCTTGTCTCATGAGCCAAACAGGGTATCTGTCTATAGATTCACCTCGAGCAGCTCTTAAAATTAGATCATTTTTTAATTCCATTGCTGGCAAAGATAATCAAACACTTTTTTAGTTGGATGTTTCAGAGAAAAATTACCAAATAATTGGTTCTTTATTCATTTTCATCAAATATTCATTGCTTTGGCTAAAATGTTTACATCCAAAAAAGCCTCGATAACTGGACAAAGGAGAAGGATGAACTGATTTTAACACGAGATTCTTCTCAGTATTCACTTTATGAGCTTTTTCTTGGGCTTTTGAACCCCATAACAAATAAACTACACCTTCGGTTTGTTCGTTTAGTTTTTGAATAATTGCATCTGTGAATTTTTCCCAACCTTTTTTTGAGTGACTGTCCGCTTTACCTTCTTCAACCGTTAATACAGAATTCAATAATAAAACGCCTTGTTCTGCCCATCTTTCTAAATTACCGTTTTCAGGAAATGTTACATTCAAATCATTTTCAATTTCTTTGAATATGTTTATTAAACTCTTTGGGAAAGGTTTAATGTTTCTTTCAACAGAAAAACAAAAACCATGCGCATGACCTTTTGTTGGATAAGGATCTTGACCAATAATCACTACTTTTATAGTGTTAATTGGACAAAGATTTAACGCTTGAAAAATAGTTGATTTGGAAGGAAATATTGCCCCAACTTTTGCAGTGTATTCTGAATTTATAAATTTCATTAAATCTAAAAAATAGGGCTTTTGAAATTCCTCATTCAACGCCAATTTCCACGATTTTTCTAAATACATCTCCATTCTTCAAATTTACAATTTTCATGTAAATTGTTTTTAAATAAATTAATTTCTTCGCTTATCTTTGTTTCTATGAAAAACAACCATTTTTTAATTTTATTAGTCACTTTATTGTTTTTTTCTTGCAACGAAGAATCAAAAGAAAAAAGTAAAAAAACAGTTCCAAAAGCAGAAAAAAATCAAACAGTTGAACAAATGGCTAAACGTCATTTAGAAAGTCAATTATCAATTCCTGCTACAGAAAAATATTCCTATCATATTTACAAAGCACATTTAGATGAAGATGAGAAAATCGATGCAATTATCACTTTAAATAGAGTTGATTTTGCATTAGAAGAAGCTTCAGCATCAAAAAAGACGGCAAAACATGCAGACTTGGGTTTTATGGGTAATTACAATTATATCTTTTATTTTGATGGTGGATTAAATAAAATTTCACCACCTATTGCAATTCCTTCAAGTCCTTTAGCGGAGTTAAAAATAAATTTTGAAAATATTCAATCAGAATCGTATAAAGATATTTTAGTTGATTTCAGGATATTAAATGCTTCTTATAAAGATTATTACACTATTTCTAACCATATTCCACGTCGTGTATTTCAATGGAAAAATTTTGATGGTTTGAAAAGTGATGTCTCAGAAGCATACACTTTTGATTATACCGATGGTACAATGGGAATGGTAAAAGACATTTTGGTAAAAAAAGCGACGTTGATTCAACCATCAAAAGATGTTGATATGTACAAATACGATCCCGTTTTAAAGGAAAGTGATGAAATTGTTTACCGATTTTTCTATCATCCAGATCAAGGTAAATATATGACACAAAAAAAGAACATGAAGTAGAATTAAGAAAGGCGACAATAAATTGTCGCCTTTCCTTTTTTAAAAATTTATTTCCTTAAAAGTTTCCTCTTAACGTCAATATAAAATTACGGCCTGGTGCAGAAATATTAGATGCAAACTGACGATAATTTTTATCCAAGATATTTTCACATGCCACTTGCAGACCAACAAATTTGTTAAACTGATATCCTAATCGAACATTTACAGTATACCAAGATGGCATTCCTTGTGGCAACGCATATGCTTCATTATCTTCACCAGATGGACTATATTCAGCTATCTTTTTCATTGCACTGTAGTTCACAAATAAGTCAGCTCTGAATTTGTTTTGATGAATTTGGAAACCAAACTTACCAAACATTGGTGGAATATGATCTAACGGAATTGCCGTTGAATCAGTAACAATGCGCGCATACGTATAGTTATAAGTTGCATAAGCAGTAACGTTATTATTCAACTTCGCATTCATGTTTAATTCCAAACCATATAAATAAGCTTTACTTGCATTTGTAGTTGCTACCACTTTACTCAATGTTCCAGCATACATAATAGAATCTTGACCATTATATGTAAAGTTTTGCGCAGTCAATGCATTTCTATAAAGTGTATAATAGCCTGTTGCTTGAACTGATAACCAATTTTCAAAAGTATTTGAAATGCCTACTTCACCATTATAAGTAAATTCAGGCTTTAAATTTGCATTTGGCACTGTAATATTCCCTGGAGTTGATTCAAAAATTTTACTTAAATCATCTACATTTGGTGCTCGAAATCCTGTCGAAACTAAAGCGGTAATGCGGCAATCTTCTGATGGCATATATACTACACCTAAATTACCCGTTAATGCTGAATTATTCTGTTTCGCCTCTTTGAAAGGAAAATTAAAGAATGTTGTGTCTGTAAATTTAGCATTCAATCCAACATTTGAAAAGCGCAAACCATCATTTAAAATTACTTTTTCTGTAATTTCCCATGTGTGAGTTGCATAAACAGCAATTGAATTCATCGTTGCTCCACCCGACGCATAACGTGTGTCTAAAGGTGTTTGTATGCCAGTAGTGATATCTTTTGTGAAAGCAGTTGAATTAACCTTATTGTACCATCCTTCTAAACCATATCGAATTTCATGTTTACCGATTTTCTTTGCCATATCAAGATTAGCAGTAATAATATCCAAGTTTTCAATACGGTTGTTTTGATTCACATTATTAAATTTCCTGTCAATTCGACTTTCCTCAATCTGTTGGTAACCCAAAATAAACCGTGCATTATCGTAGAACGCATTTGACTTAGATAATTCCAATGTGTAAGAAGCTAATAATCTATTTTGAGGGCCATAATTCCACTCAGCATATTTTGCTGTACCTCCAGATGTTTGTGTTAGGCGGTCATAACGTGGTACATTAGAAGATGTTGAATATTGCAAATTCACCAAATGCTTCGCTGTTGAACTTTGTTGGAACAAGAATTTTTGCATTACATCAATTTGAGTATAACCCGATCCTACTTGAACATTTGTATCTGCATTCACAAAAACTGAATCTTTACCATCAACTCTTTCAACATACCAAGGACGAGAGCCAAAATTCCCAACGGATGGCTCACGATTAGCACCTTGTCGCAGATCACCATAATTAGAATATGTAAAAGACGTCAAAGAACCAAATTTCTTACCACCGACCGAAATATTAGCATTTGCTGCGTACCCTTTATTGGCTGACATATAACGTGTGAAGGCCCCAGCTTTAACTTTAATTTTTCCATCAGTTGATAATAAAGGGTTTTTTGTCGTAAAGGACATGACTCCACCTAAAGCATCTGAACCATAAACAACCGATCCAGGACCAAATATCACTTCAACCCTATCCAACATTGCATTGTCCAACGTAATAATATTTTGGACGTGTCCAGCTCTATAAATAGCCGTATTCATTCTCACACCATCAACAACCATCAATACTTTATTTGTCTCAAATCCACGGATGATTGGACTTCCACCTCCTAGTTGACTTTTTTGAACAAAAACATTTCCAGTATTTGACATAACATCGGCTGTTGAACTTTGATTCATTATTTGAATTTCAGAAGCACGTAAGACTTGTATTTTCTGGGACACATCTTTCCTTTGCTCTTCAAATTTACTAGCTGAAACAACAATTTCATTTATAGAATTGATGTTTTCTGCCATTTTCAAACTGTTACCTTGAGCTTTAATTTGATCCAAAGTAATAGTTATAGAACTATACATTGCATTTATAAAGACCAATGCTTGAGTACCTTGAATACCAGTTAGAACAATGATGCCAGATTGATTAGATTTGGCAATCAGTGTGTTTTCATTTAATTTATACACTTCAACATTTTCAATTGGTTGAAGAGAATTTTGGTCAACTATAGTAATTGACTGCGCCTGTGACATAAAAATTGTCGACAGGCAAAACATAAGTATGCCTATATTTTTCATTAGAATTTCTTTAATAATTAATAGTGCAGAATCTGAGATGATTCTATTTTAGAATTATTAAGACAACTGAGGTGGTGGAGAAACTATTTGGATGAATTTCATTGATAAATGATCCAAATAATTAAAAGTTTCAATAGGATACTCTTTAAAATATATCAAATTCTTTGTGTCAAAAACACGAATAGGTAAAGCAGGCGTTTGCAACAGTTTAAACCAATTAGATATAGGTTTATGTTGATTATCATCAGACAAATTTGAGGAAACATTCTGATTCAATTTTGCAAAAAGCACTTTTTCTTGTTTATCCGAAATACATTCTAAATGAGTTATTCCATTTGAGTTTGACTTCCTAACAACATCAAAAAGATTACCATTCAAATCAAATTCATTTTTCTTCAACC
>JBILYS010000116.1:0-5909 GCA_044377625.1 Crocinitomicaceae bacterium | reverse complement strand
AACTTTTGAAAATGTGAACATAGTTTTCGAAAAAGATAATTTGTTTAATACACTTGGTGAGGTACTTTCTAAAGTTGATAAAACGCAAGTTAGAATAGCCGAAACTGAAAAATATCCTCACGTGACTTTCTTTTTTAGTGGAGGAAGGGAAGAAACATTCCCATTAGAATCGCGTTTAATGGTCAACTCCCCAAAAGTAGCAACCTATGACCTTCAGCCTGAAATGAGCGCATTGGAAGTGCGAGACACAATTGTGAATTGCATGAAAATGGATCATCCAAATTTCTTCTGTCTCAATTTCGCAAACCCTGATATGGTTGGTCATACTGGCGTATACGAAGCAATAATCAAAGCTGTTGAAACGGTTGATAATTGTCTGAAAGATGTCGTGACAACAGGTTTAGAATTGAATTACGAGTTTTTAATAATTGCAGATCATGGGAATGCTGATTTTGTCATTAATCCTGATGGGTCACCTAATACTGCTCACTCCTTAAATCCTGTTCCAGTGGTTTTAGTGAGTAATGAAAAGAATTTATCCATTAAAGATGGAATTTTGGCTGATGTTGCCCCAACAATTCTAAATAGACTTGGTATCGCATCGCCAATGGAAATGACAGGGATTTCTCTTGTTTAATTTATAACAAATTGTAATAATTTATTGATTTTGAGGGGCTGCCCCCTCAAAAAATGAGTTTATAGTTCCATAACTTTGCGAATAATTTGTACGAACAAATTAACTTACTATTACTTTTTTATTCACAGTCTTAGGACTGTGAATAAATGTATGTTCAATTTTATTATTCAAATACATGAAACTATTACAACTTTCATTTTTGCTACTTATAGGTGTTGGGCACTTATATTCTCAAAATATTCAAAAACCGTCTTGGTCAGCAGAGAATTCAAAGAGTAAATCTTTCATTGAAAATTTAGGTCAGTTTGACCAATCTGAAACAGCTGCTACTGGTAAAATTCATTACGTAATTGATCTTGGTACTACAAAAATATTTTTTGGGGAAAAAGGGATATGTTATAATTTTCATGAAGTCATTAAAAAAACGAAAGAAGAGCGTGCTCAAATTATGAATCAACCGGCAAAGTCGTTTGAAGATCACAAGCAAAAGGAACGTTTAGTTGGGAAATTCTTAATAAAAAAAGATCAAGTTAATATGTCATGGGGCAACCCAAATAATTCTCTTGAAATAAAGGCTTTTGATGCTGCGTCAGATTATCATAGCTATACCTTTCAGAATGAAAATAATGAAACTGAGAACATCAATTATGTAAAAGGATATAAGTATATAATTTACAAAAATATCTATCCAAACATTGATTTGAAGTATGAAATTCACCCAATTATAGGTGTGAAATATGCTTTTACTGTTCATCCTGGAGCAGATCCAAAGCAAATCAAAATGATATATGATAGGGATGTAACAATTCGAAATGGTGAAATAGTTATTCCTACAATGTTTGGGGATATTGTCGATCACGCTCCGTTAAGTTTTTATGAAGATAACGATGCTTTATCCATTGAATCTAACTATGAATTAATAAATAATCACGTTTCATTTGACGTAAAGAATTATGATCTTACAAAAACAGTTGTTATTGATCCATGGGTTCAAACACCAGTATTCCCTTTAGATTGGGATTGCGTATGGGAATTAGATACTGATGTCGCTGGCAATGTTTATATTATTGGAGGTGTTGACCCATTGCAATTAAAAAAATACAACAGTGCTGGAGTTCTTCAATGGTCATATGACACTCCGTACGATACAACAGAATGGATGGGAACCATGGCAACTGATGATGCTGGAAACACCTATGTAACGGAAGGCACAGCTTATAGAATTCTTAAGGTTAATACCGCTGGTGGTTTAGTTTGGAGTAATAATTCTCCAGCTAATGGTGAGTTGAGTACTGAATTTTGGAATATTTCCTTTAACTGTGATCAAACAAGATTGCTTATTGGAGGAACAGGCGGGAATGGTCTTTTACCTCCAATTATTAAAGGTAAAGTGTATGATGTAAATATGGCAAATGGAGACATAATATCAAGTGTTGACGTTTCAGCACCTGGAAATACCTTCGCTATTCCGCCTCAAATGCAAGAAGTGCGTGCTATGTGCGCTGCACCAAACGGAAAGTATTACTTCGTAACTCTTGACACTATAGGGTACTTGAATGATAACCTTTCTTTATGTCCTGGGGGATCAACTTCCCTTTTTGAAAAAAATCATGGAGTAAATTGGGGATATAAAGCTGAAAACTGGCGGATCAATAATACTGGAATTAAGGTAATTAGAGCAGATGCTAATTTTGTTTATACCCACAAAGGGAATGCTTTACAAAAAAGATCATTAGTAGATTTTTCTATTATTGGAAGTGTAACTATTCCTGGTGGAGTACTTTCGACTCCTTTTTTAAGTGATAATGTTACTGAAAATGCAGGAATTGATATTGATAACTGTGGAAATATTTATGTTGGATCAAAAACAGGAGTTTATAAATTCAATTCCAGTTTAGTTCAACAAGCTTTTTATCCAACCACTTTTATTGTTTATGATGTGCGAGTAAGCACTGCTGGAGATGTAGTTGCATGCGGCGGTACAGGAAACAGCAGCAGTTCTGGAGCGCGTTCAGGTGGAGTTCAATCTTTTGCTGCTTCCGCGTGTGTTCCAATTGCAATAACTTGCTGTGATGCAACAGTTTGTGTTCCAAGTGCAATGTGTGCAACAGGACCTTCTGTTACTTTAACTGCCGCAACTGCTGGAGGAACTTGGAGTGGGACTGGTGTCAATGCATCAGGAGTTTTCAATCCTGCTGTTTCGGGACCAGGTATTTTCGTAATTACATATACACTGGCATGTGGCTCAAGTTCAATTTCTATAACTGTAAATACATGTGCTCCGTTAGCAGTTTGTGCTGAAACAAATGGAACGTTAACTGCTTCCAATGGAATACCAACATATTCTTGGCAGAATTCTGTCCTTACCACACCATGTATTGCTGGTTTTGGCTCTTATTGTGGAATTTTTACTGTTGCTGGAGCTCCAGTGTCTACTTGGACAACATTTGCCACTGGCTCAAATATACCTGCACCAGCTACATATCCTATTCAGGTTGTTGATAATTTGGGAACACTAGTTACCTATGCAAATTTAGCTGCAATTCCAGCTTGTGTTGTTGTTGTTTGTCCACCTATAACTTTTACAATACCGGCACAAACGAACGTTTTGTGTAATGGAAATTCAACAGGTTCTGCAACAGTTTTGGCTGCAGGAGGAACAGGACCATATACTTATACATGGGTTTCTGGAAGTTTGAATGGTCCAACGCAAACCAATTTGACCGCTGGAGCTTATATAATAAACGTCGTAGATGCAAATCTTTGTCCTGGCACAACCACTGTTACGATCACTCAACCTGCTGCATTGGTTGCACCAACAGCAACTGTTACAACTCAACCAACTTGTATTCTTACAACGGGAACAATTACTGTTACCGCTCCAACTCCAGCAGCCGGTGTTACTTATACAGTAACAGGAACTGCTCCAGTTGTTGCTGCCCAAACAAATACAACAGGAACATTTAGTGGACTAGCACCTGGAACATATTCAGTTATGGCAACAGTTAGTGGTTGTAATACGCCATTTACTTCTGTGAGTGTTAATGCTGTGCCAGCGAATCCTGCCGCACCAACTGCAAGTGTAACTTCTCAGCCGACTTGTGTGACACCAACAGGAATATTAACTGTTACAGCACCAGCTCCTGCAATTGGTGTTACGTATACGGTAACTGGAACTGCGCCAGTTGTTGCAGCTCAAACAAATGCTACCGGAATATTTAGTGGATTAGCACCAGGAACCTATTCAATAATTACTACATTGAATGGCTGTATTTCATCGGCGTCTTCTTTAACTGTAAATGCTGTTCCAGCAAATCCTGCTGCACCAACAGCAAGTGTAACTGCTCAACCTACTTGTTCAATTTCAACGGGCACAATTACTGTCATAGCTCCAGCTCCAGCAGCCGGTATTTCGTATACAGTAACTGGAACGGCCCCGGTTGTTGCAGCTCAAACAAATTCTACAGGAATATTTAGTGGTCTTGCAACTGGGAATTACACGGTAATAACTACTGTTAATGGTTGTGTTTCAACAACTACTGCGTTAACTGTTAATGCTGCGATAGGCGCACCAACAGCACCAACAGCAACTATAACTCAGCCAACTTGTGTTTCTGCTACAGGAATAGTAACTGTAACAGCACCTGTGCCAGCCGCAGGAATATCCTATACCTTAACTGGAATTGCTCCAGTGGTTGCCGCACAAACAAATACAACTGGTATTTTTAATCCTTTAACTTCTGGGAATTATACACTTATTGTTACAATTGCAGGATGTAACTCCTCTCCAACATCAATAACTGTCGATATACAACCAGTAACGCCAAGTGCGCCAACAGCAAGTGTTATACAACCAACTTGTATTGTTGCAACTGGAACAGTCACAGTTTCAGTGCCAACTCCAGCTGCAGGTACTAATTATACTATTACAGGAACACTTCCAGTTGTTGCTTCTCAAACAAATACTACAGGTGTGTTTGTAGGTCTTGCATCTGGGGATTATTCTGTAATTACAACAGTTGGAGGATGCACCTCAACAGCAACTTTAATTACTATTAACGCTCAACCTGCAAATCCAGCGGCGCCAACATCAAGTATAACAACTTTACCTACTTGTGCAGTGCCAACAGCAACAATAACTGTTACAGCTCCTGCTCCAGCAGCAGGAACAACTTACACCGTAACGGGTACATCTCCTGTGGTTGCAGCTCAAACAAATATAAGTGGAGTATTTAGCGGTTTAACTGTTGGAACATATGATGTTGAAACTACTGTTGGTGGTTGTACTTCTAGCGCAACAGTTACTGTAATTTCAGCTCCAGTTGGTGCGCCTGCAATTTCATTAACATCATCAACAAATGTTACTTGTTTCAATGATAATGATGGAGCTGCTGTTGTTTCTGGATCGGGCGGAACAGGTTTGTTGACGTACGCTTGGACTCCAACTGGAGGGTCTTTGCCCTCAGCTACAGGTTTGACTGCGGGGAATTATACAGCTACTGTTACTGACGGAGCCGGATGTTCTAGTTCATTGTTGGTAACAATAGGTGGTCCAACTCAAATAATAATAACTGAAACAGTTACAGATATTATTTGTAGTTCAACAGATGGTCAAATTAGCACTGCAGTTAGCGGTGGTTCGGGTAGCTATTCGTATGCATGGACGCCAAATAGCGAAACAAGTTCATCTATAACGAACCTATCTGCTGGGACATACGGTCTAACGGTAACAGATTCAGATGGTTGTTCAATGAGTGAATCATATATTGTAGCGATAACAGGATCATTAACAATCCTAGCGACTCCAGTTTCAACAACGATTCAAGAAGGTCAATCTGTTCAGTTAAATGCAACTGGAGGAACAACTTATACTTGGACTCCATCAAATGGATTGAGTTGTACAGATTGTCCTGATCCAATAGCTACACCATCTTCAACAACAATTTATACAGTAACAGCAACTGATGTTTCTGGTTGTACTGGTACAGATAATGTAACTGTTATTATTGAAATGGTATGTGGGGAAGTTTATGTACCAACTGTATTCTCTCCAAATGGTTCAGGTCCTGGAGTGAACAATTCTCAATGTGTATATGGAACCTGTATTGCGCAGCTAAGTTATGCTATCTATAACAGATGGGGAGAAAAGGTGTTTGAAACAACAGATCCTTTAGTATGTTGGGACGGTACCTACAAAGAAAAACCTTTGAATTCTGGTGTTTTTGCCTACAAATTAGTTGCAACATTGCTTGATGGAACAACAGTTGAAGAG
>JBILYS010000003.1:0-17014 GCA_044377625.1 Crocinitomicaceae bacterium | reverse complement strand
GTAGGATATTCATTCATGTCTAATGGTGGATATTTGAATTTTTATGGAGGATTTTATTTCCAACAAGGGTTCACCAAAAATCAACGTACCATCAACTTTGATCAGCCAGAAATTCCAGTATCGACAGCGACAAAATTGGATATTCAATATGGTTTTAAAATCGGTTGGTTCATCCCGTTCTACAAACGTTTGCCAAAAGATTATTATTTCGATTGATGCACATTCTCTACAATATTGGCATTAAATGTTATGAAGCAGCACTTCATATTGCGGCAAATTTTAATCCAAAGGCCAAATCATGGGTAAAAGGACGCGAAGATTATTTTAAGCATCTTCCAATGGTTCCGGATAAAAAAGTTTTTTGGTTCCATTGCGCTTCATTGGGTGAATTCGATATGGCGTTGCCTGTAATGAATAGTTTGAAAGAAAAATATCCTTCAACGTTTATTTTGGTCAGTTTCTTTTCTCCATCGGGAATGGAACACTATCACAAACGTATTCACTCAGTCGATTTAGCTGTTTATTTGCCGAGTGACAGTCCCGCAAATGCACAAAAATTCATTGCTCATTTCAAACCTGAAAAAGCCTTCTTCGTGAAATATGAATTTTGGTCGAATTATATTTTCGAAGCAAAAAAACAACACGTTCAAGTATTCTCATTGTGCGCCATTTTCAGAGATGATCATCGCTTCTTTAAATGGTACGGCGGTTTTTTCAGAGATACATTAAGACAAATTGACTTCTTTTATACGCAAAATGAACGTTCTTCATTATTACTTGCGGATATTGGAATTACCAACTTCACTACAACTGGTGACACCCGTTTTGATCGCGTTATTGAAAATAAAAAACAGCTCGTTCCAAATGAAAAAATTGAATTGTTTTTAAAAGGCGAAAAAGCAATTATATTGGGAAGTACATGGCCAAAAGATGAAGAAATACTGATTCCTTTTATTTTAAAGAATCCTACTCAAAAATTCATTCTTGCACCTCATACTATTGATGAAGAACATATTGCTGTGATTGAAAAACAGTTAACGGGAAAGACACTAAGATATTCTGACGAATCGTATTCAAATTCACAGGTTTTAATTCTAAATACAATAGGTAATCTTTCAAATGCTTATTCATATGGTAAGATTGCCTATATCGGCGGCGGATTTTCTGGAAGTTTGCACAACATCTTAGAACCCGCTGTTTTTGGACTACCTGTTATTTTTGGGCCTAAATTTAAACGCTTTCCTGAAGCAAGTATGTTTATCCATGCTGGAATTGGTTTTACCGTGAACAATTCATCAGAATTCGATAATACAATTAAAAAAATTGAACAAAATATTGCTGAACTTTCTGACAAAACAGCAGCAATAGTTATAAAAAACACAGGTGCTTCGGTGAAAATAATTTCGCATTTGGAAAATAATTTTGGCATTTAATAACTGCTATCCATTCCAATCCAAAACGGTCATTTTTAAATCTTCATTTTCCTTGTTATAATTCACTTGAATTTCACGAATAAGTGCATCTAAAGAATTCCATTTTAGTGTTTTATTTGGTGAAATAGCAATAATTTCTCTCGCTGGAACTGCTTCATCTGAGCCGGCCCTTGTTTTAATTGACCTTAATTGTTTCCTTTGATGCTCAGATAAATGATAATTTTTAGGAACTAAGGTGTATCCGCCATTCAGTTCAACCATTTTCATCAATAATTCTATATTTCCACCTTCATAATTCCAAGAATCAGTTTCATTATCCTCTTTTATTTCACAAAACTGGATCATTTGGGTCCGCAAACAATTTCCTTTGCTTAATAACCAGGGATGTAATTCAATTAAGTCATTCGTTAAGATTGTTTTACTTTTTAAACTTGGGCAATAAGCTAGAATTTCTTCTCTAAAGAGCCGAATTGTTCTCATTTTTGAATCATTAAAAGGTCCCGCCAAAATAGCCATATCCAATTCTTTTCGCTCAATCGAAACTAATAACTCCTCTGTCTTTTGTTCAAGAATGATTAATTGTATTCCTTTTAGTTTTTCTTGCCAGAGAGCAAACATATCTGCAACTAAATAACTTGCAATCGTTGGAATGATTCCTATTCGTACTTGTTCTTTGTAAATCCCTTTGAATTTTTTCGTTAGCACTTCAATTTTACCTGTTTCATTCAGCACGTCCCGAATCAAAGGAATTAATTTCATACCATAAATAGTTAATTCTATTGGATTTTTTGACCTATCAAAAATGGCATAACCCAAATCCTCTTCCGCTTTTTTAACTTGCATGGACAAGGTTGGTTGTGTTACAAAACAAAGTTCACTTGCTCGTTGAAATTGCTTTTGTTCACTCAATACCAAAATGTATTGCATTTGTTGAATTGAAATCATATAGATTAAATTTATGTAAATATAAAATTAATCGATAATAACAATAGAATTTCGGTGGTATCTTTGTCAAAGATTGAGCGTAAATTTAATCTGTTTAATTTTAAAAAGGAGTAAATTTACATCAACGAAAATCAACATTAAAAACAAAAATAAAATGAGCGTTTTAGTAGGAAAAAAAGCACCATCTTTCAAGGCTGCAGCCGTTGTTAACGGAATAGAAATAGTGAATGATTTTTCATTGGATCAATATTTAGGTAAAAATCACGTGTTGTTCTTCTTTTATCCAAAAGATTTCACATTTGTTTGTCCTTCGGAATTGCATGCTTTTCAAGCTCAATTAGGTGAATTTGAATCAAGAGGAGTGAAAGTTGTTGCTTGTTCAACAGATACTGAAGAATCACATTGGGGTTGGTTACAAGTTCCTAAAAACAAAGGAGGAATTGAAGGAGTTAAATATCCAATCGTTGCAGATACTTCGAAAACAATATCGGAAGCATTTGGTGTTTTAGCAGGTGAATACGAATATGATATGGAAGGTAATTTGGCTGCAACTGGACCAATGATTGCTTACCGTGGCCTATTCTTAATCGACAAATCTGGAACTGTTATGCACCAATTAGTGAATATGTTCCCATTAGGAAGAAACGTAGATGAGGCTTTGAGAATGGTTGATGCTTTGCAATTCTTTGAAGAAAATGGTGAAGTTTGTCCTGCAAACTGGCACAAAGGAGATGATGGAATGAAGGCAAGTTTTGATGGTGTTGCAGATTATTTAGGAAAACATTAAAATTAACTTTCAATAGTGTTATCTTAACCGTCCGTCAGCTGACGGACGGTTTTTTTATTTTAGAAAATGAGGTATTTATTACATATCTATTTAATTTTTTTCTCATTTACAGGGTTCACTCAAATGGACACGCTGCAAGTGCGTTTTCTATATGGTTCAAAACCCAGACCAGAGCATAAACAAGAACAGAAAATATGGTTCGGAGGAATGCTTGGTGGTCATGTTGGAATTCGATACAACGACACATGTTATTTAAGTTTTTTCTATGAAGGAAATGTTCACATTTTTCAGCACAAAAAATATAAAAATGGGAAATACGCTTTTCAATCAATTCATGAATTCAATCATATTATGGATAAAGATGTTGACAGTGTGAAAACACTCGTTATTCATATTCCTATTTCTCATGATAAGCGATTACAATTTGATTCTATTTGCAAAGCCTACATCAACAATTCTCCATATGATTATTCTTTTTTCGGATACAGATGTGGTTCCTCAACTTATGAAATATTAGCGCAACTTGGTGTTTTAAAAAAATATTCATTCTTTAAATCTTGGAGAAAAATATTCTATCCCAAAATTGTACGCAGAAAATTAATTCACCAAGCGAAGGAACATCAATGGATAAGAGAAAAGCATAAAGGAACACATAAACGCCTTTGGGAAAAAGACTAGTAATGATGAGTTACATTAAATAATCTCTCCAGTTTCAAGGTAATTTAAATCTTTTCCAAATGTTTCTTTTAATTGACTTATGCTGTAAAGCGCTATTAAGAGAAATACGACCCCGACAATAAAAGCAGAAATTCCATCATTCAAATTAAATGAAACCAACATTCCAAAAGTTAGGGTAATTAAACTCACTGAACCTCTTACAAAATTAGGAATTGTATTTGCAGCTGTAGATCTGATATTCGTTCCAAATTGTTCCGCTGCAATCGTTACAAATATCGCCCAATAACCCGTTCCTGTTCCCAATAAAAAACACATCAAATAATATGTGCTCAAAGAAATATCTTTCAGAACGAACAAGAAAATGATGGTCAATATAAACGTAAACACCAAATAAAGATAAACTACAATTTTCCTACTTTTCAAAATTTGGCTTAAGATTCCCGAAAGTAAATCCCCAAATGACAAACCAATATAAGCGTACATTACAGCTTTACCATTTACAACATTTTCGACACCTAACCAAGGTCCAAAATTATCTTTCGAGTTCATAATCAACAAGCCTATCACAAACCAAATAGGAATCCCAATGAAAATACAATGAAGGTATTTCACCAAGTTTTTCTTGTTCTTAAAAATGAGTTTCAAATCACCTTTTTTTACTCCTTCATCGTGTTTCACATTTTTAAAGAAATCGGATTCTATTGTTCCAACCCGCAACAATAAAAGCACTAACCCCATTATTCCACCAACGATATAGGCTACTTGCCAATTTGCAAATTGAATTCCAATTGTGCTGAAAAAGAAATCACCAATCACCTCCCCTTTTGAACCAACCAATGAAGCTACGACAGCGCCAAGTGCACCGAAAGTTACGATAATCATTGTGCCATATCCCCTTTTTTCTTTTGACATCATTTCAGAAACCAAGGTGATTCCAGCGCCTAATTCCCCTGCTAAACCGATTCCTGCAATAACACGAATCACAGCATACGTTGAAACGTCAGTCACAAAAGCATTGGCAATATTGGCTATTGAATACAATAAAATCGAACCAAAAAGTACTTTTAACCTACCTTTTTTATCTCCTAAAATCCCCCAAAGTAATCCACCGAAAAGCATTCCCAACATTTGCATATTAAAGAGAAACTTTCCAGTTGCAGCAATAGCATCATCAGTAGCTAAGGGCATAATCTGTTTTAGACTTTCACCTTTCACGACACCAAATAGAACAAGATCATAGATATCAACAAAATAACCCAATGCTGCCACAACTAATATCAATGCAATCTGAAAATTTTTCTTTCTCAATTTGGTTTTTTCCATAGAACGAAAATAACATTTTCACCTGAATTGAACTTACAATTTCACAATTCGTGATTCCTAATTCGTAATTCGTAATTTGTAACTTGTAATTAGCAACTTAAAATTGAATACTGTATCTTCGTCCTTGTGAATTCAGACCAAATATACATGCGGCGTTGCATAGAACTTGCACGATTGGGACAAGGCCTTGTTGCTCCTAATCCGATGGTTGGTGCTGTAATTGTGTGTGATGACAAAATTATTGGTGAAGGTTTTCATCAACGTTATGGAGAAGCGCATGCAGAAGTTAATGCTATAAATGCTGTTCAAGACAAATCCCTTCTGAAAAACTCAACAATTTATGTTTCTTTAGAGCCTTGTTCTCATTTTGGAAAAACCCCTCCTTGTTCAGATTTAATAGTTGAAATGGGAATTCCAAGAGTAATAATCGGTTGCAAAGACATTCATACAAAAGTTAGTGGGAAAGGTATTGAAAAACTCAATAAAGCTGGAATTGATGTCCAAATTGGAATCCTTGAAAAAGAATGCAGGGAACTTAATAAACGTTTTTTTACTTTTCACGAACGACAACGACCTTATGTTATTCTCAAATGGGCACAAACAAAGGATGGTTATTTGGATAAAATTCGTGATTCAGAAGAACAAGGAGTTAATTGGATTTCGGCGCCTGAGACAAAAGCATTGGTTCATAAATGGCGTTCTGAAGAACAAAGTATTTTAGTTGGAAGAAAAACGGTTCAAAACGACAATCCTTCCCTAACAGTGCGTGAATTCAGTGGTGTAAATCCAATACGAATTATTATTGATAGCCAATTGCAACTATCCGAGGAACTCAATATTTTTTCTGATGATGCACCAACTATCATTTTCAATCGTTCTAGAAATGAAGTAAAAGGAATGATTGAATGGATAAAAATTAGTGAAACGAATACAGAATTAATATTAGAAGAATTATATAAACGAAACATTCTGTCTGTTTTTGTAGAAGGCGGAAGTAGAACCTTACAGTATTTTATCTTTGGAAATGTTTGGGATGAAGCACGCGTTATTGTAGGCAATACACTTTTTAGTGAAGGCACAAAAGCTCCAACCATCAACAAAGTCCCTGCATATAGTTACCCATTTTCAACAGATACTGTTTACCATTATTTCAGGAAATGATCCCATTACTATTCTCCATCCTCTGTTCAAGTTTGATTTTTATAATCTTCAAACTGTTCCCTAAATTCAAAATTGATACTTTTCAAGCCATCGTTTTCAATTATTTTACGGCGTTCATTTGTGGTGTTCTACTATTTGGAAAAGAATGGGATTCATCTGCTTTAGATTCTGGAAATTGGCCTTGGTATATTATTTTATGTGCTATTCTATTTATTTCCTTGTTCATTTTGATGGGAATTAGTTCTCAGAAAAATGGAGTAGCACTTACATCGATTGCTGTAAAAATGAGCATGGCAATCTCCATGATGTTCATGATTGTATTGTACAGAGAATCTCTTTCTACATTGAAAATAGCAGGAATTATCTTTGCATTTTTAGGTGTGTTTTTAGTGACATTTTCTAAGACCACAGAAAACAAAACGAATACATCTTTATGGATGCTCTTAATTCTTTTTATCGGAAGTGGATTCTTAGATTTTGTACTGAATTATGTGCAGAAATACGAATTAAACATATTAACTCCTTCACTTTTTTCAGCCTTCGGATTTGGATTAGCCGGTTGTATTGGATTCGGAATTCTGCTCTACCGTATTTATAGAAAAAAAACAGTTTTCGCCTCTCGAAATATTCTTGCAGGAATTATCCTTGGCATACCGAATTATTTTTCAATTTACCTGTTAATCGTTTCCTACAAATCAACTGGATGGAATGATTCCACAGTTCTTGCAATAATGAATGTGTCGATTGTTATGATTGCTGCATTAGTTGGATTTATAGCTTTTAAAGAAAATGTTACTGTTAAAAAAATTTTAGGTTTAATTGCAGCAATTACAGCGATAGTACTTTTGTATTTCGCAAATCTCTATTGAATTAAAAAAACAAAACAAATGAAAATTCACCCACTTAATACAGGAAATTTCAAATTGGATGGTGGCGCAATGTTTGGTGTCGTTCCAAAATCTATGTGGCAAAAAACCAACCCAGCTGATGCAAATAACATGTGTGATTGGTCAATGCGCTCTATGTTAATTGAAGATGGAAATAAACTTATTTTAATTGATGCTGGAATTGGAGACAAGCAATCGGAAAAATTTTTCTCCCATTATTATATGCATGGAAATGATAGTTTAATTGGGAATCTGAATGCGCTTGGATTTTCACCGAATGATATTACCGATGTTTTTTTAACGCACCTTCATTTTGATCATTGTGGTGGTGCAATTCAGTGGAATAAAGAAAGAACTGGTTTCGAACCTGCTTTTAAAAATGCAACTTATTGGAGTACAGAAAATCATTGGAAATGGGCAACTGAACCTAATCCAAGAGAAAAAGCATCGTTTTTAAGTGAGAACATTTTACCAATTCAAGAAAGTGGACAATTGAAATTCATTGAAAGAACTGGAGACTTTACTAAAAATGTATTCGAAAAATTTGATGTATTATTTGTAGACGGACACACCGAAAGCATGATGATTCCACACATTCACTATCAGGGAAAAACAATCGTTTTTATGGCCGATTTATTACCAAGTGTTGGCCATGTTCCTTTGCCTTTTGTAATGGGATATGATACTCGTCCTTTGATTACAATGTCTGAAAAAGAAATGTTTTTAAACAATGCCGTGAAAAATGAATTTGTTTTATTTCTTGAGCATGATAGCGTGAATGAATGTTGCACACTTCAGATGACAGAAAAAGGTGTAAGATTAGCTGAAACCTTTCGTTTTAATGAAATGTTCTAAAATTAAAAGACAATATATTACATTAGTATAAATTATTAGGCATGGACAAATATCTTGTAGAAATTCTAAAAGCATTCAATACCATAATTATTCCTGGTTTAGGAGCGCTCAATCTAACGAATCCAACTACCGGAGAATGTTTATTTATGCCTTATTTAAAATACGATGATGGAAAATTATCTCAATACATTTCAGAAACTGAAGGAATGTCAGATAACGATGCCAAAAATTTAATTGCCAAATATGTTCGCGAAATTGAAGCTAAATTAAATAGTGGGGAATCGTATGACATGTATCACTTTGGATCATTCATTAAAAATTCAAGTGGTGATATCGAATTCAATTCTTGGAAAAATGAGACGAATAAAGAAAATTCAACTTCTGAAAAAACAGTCGAAATAGAAGAATCTCCGACTGAAACTGTTATTATTGAAGCAGCAGTTATAACAGAAATTGTTCCTGAAGAATTAACAACAGATTCAATTCCTGAAGAAGTTGAAAAAATTGAAGAACAACAAATTAATGCAGAAAGTAATACAGATAGTGCGATTGAAACAGTAGAGGTAATTGTCGATAAGAATAATAATTCAGAACAGGAAGATAAAATCCCAGTTGAAGAACCAACCGTTCTTGAGAATTCTTCTGTTACAGAATATACAATAGAGCCAGAAACATCAAACTATTCAGAAGCGGATCAATGGGCGGATGATTTAGATGTTCCTCCGCTGAATGCAAAAATTGAACGTCCCAAAAAACCGATTATTGAAAAAGTTAAAAAAGATAAAAAGCGCAGAAAACCTGTATTCTATTTATTATTAGTTGTTGGTGTATTATTGGTAGGAGGAACTTTGACTTACGGATTGTTCTACAATAGTTTAGAAAAATTCTTGCCTTTCATGGCGAAGGAAACAACTGTTCAAGAGAAAAATAATAGTTCATCAAACAATTCAGAAATCGAGAAATCTACACCAGAAGAAGATTCAAAAATGACAGAAGAGGAAAGTCTGAATCAAGAAAAACAAATAGAACCAGAAAAGAACGTTGAGCCTATTGTGGAACAGGTAAATCCTGAGCCAGCAGTTACTAATTCTAACAGTTATCACATCATTGGCGGCGCTTTTATAGAGAAATCTAATGCTGATAGATACCAAAATCGATTAGTTTCTGAAGGTAATCAATCAACAATAATAGGTCAATTTGACAATTTATATATTGTTAGTATTGCATCTTATAGTTCTTTAGAAGAAGCGAACAATGAACTTTTAAAGGCACGCAGCATTTCATCAAGAGCATGGGTTTTTAAATGGCCTTATACCGATTGAGTTTTGCATACCGATTTCTATCGTTAGCGCAACTATATCTACACAATATCAATAAAATTGGTCGGGTATAATTAAAGTATAAATGATATTAAATCATTTTAACCAAGTCTATTAACCGATTTGAGTATCCTGCTTCATTATCGTACCAACCAACAATTTTAATCATGTTGTTTACAACGCTTGTCAATTCAGCATCAAATAAACAGCTATTTGGATTTCCAATAACATCAACTGAAACAATTGGATCTTCTGTATAGTCTAATATTCCTTTCAAATATGTTTCAGATGCTGTTTTCATTGCAGCGTTTATAACTTCAATAGTTGGGGGGTTTTTGACCACTAAAGTGAGATCTGTAAAAGAACCATCTGGAACTGGAACTCGAACACCACAACCACCAATTTTACCTTCCAATTCTGGAAAAATTTTTGTGATTGCTTTTGCTGCACCTGTTGACGTTGGAACAATTGATTCTGCAGCTGCCCTCGCTCTTCTCAAATCTTTGTGAGGTGCATCATGTAATCGTTGATCTGACGTATAACTGTGAATAGTCGTGATATATGCACTTTCTATCTCACACAATTCACGCATAACCATCACCATTGGAGCAACGTTATTTGTTGTGCACGATGCATTGGAAATAATCACATCAGTATTTTCTAAAATAGCATCATTTACACCTAAAACGATTGTTTTAATATCCTCACTATTTGCCGGTGCCGATATTACAACTTTTTTTGCTCCACCTAATAAATGTTTTGATGCCTCTTCAGTTGTTAAAAATAAACCTGTCGATTCCAATACGGTATCAACATTATGCTCTGCCCATGGAATTAATGCAGGGTTTCGTTCCTGAAGAAAAATTATCTTTTTCCCATTTTCAAAAACAAGTGCATTACCTTCAATTTTAAATTCATGCTTTAATCCACGATGAACACTGTCATATTTCAACAAGTGAGCTAACGTTTTAATATCAGACACATCATTAACTACGGCTACATTCACTTCATTCGAATTTAAACTCAATCGTGTAAAATAACGTCCAATTCTCCCAAAACCATTTACTCCTATCGTTTTCATAACACTTATTTTTTTGATTCAAATACACAACTAATGTAATCAAAAGTAACGCTAAACAATTCAATAATATTACTTGGTTTCTAGATTTAATTTTTTGCATAAAAAAAGCGGTTTCTTTCGAAAACCGCTTTTAATAAAAGTAATGTCATTTTTAATGCTTCACCTGAACAAAACCGTGTTTCGTTATTTCCTCATCAGATCCAACGAATTTTGCTTTAATAATATAAAAGTATGTTCCTTCTTCAACGATTGTTCCATTTGAACTGCGACCATCCCATTTTCCAGCTGGATCAATATATTCATAAATAGTATTACCCCATCTATTCAAGATAGTACATTCAAACGTTTCAACCCCATCATATTGAATGAAAAAGGAATTATTTCCCGCAAGTGAAGACAACACCATAATATTTGGAGCAATAATTTCACAAACATACGTCCCAATAGTTGCAGTTTCCGTTGTAGAATAACAAATATTTGATGCCGTTACAGTATAATCTCCTGGACCAGTAAACTCAGTTGAAGAAGTTGTTGAACCTGTATTCCAAAGGAAACTATTCACAGTTGAATTCTCCTGGGCAAGAATTGTATAATTTGTTCCAGCACAAATAATAGTATCAAAAACTTGAGTGTAAGCATATGGTGGAAAATAAATTTCAGATGTGACAGTTTGGTTACATGCATCATCCGTAAAACTGACGGTATATGTCCCGTCGACAGTGGCATTTATTGCAGGATTCAACGCGACAGTATCTGGAGCAAATGAAATGTTCGGTGAAGTTGATGACCATTCTCCACCTGCATAAGCTTGAGTTCCTGATGCTAACAGACCCAAAGCACAAACAGTTGTATCACCAAAAATTGAAGGTAAAGACATCACAAACAAAGAAACGGTTGTATCGTATGGACATCCAAAATTATCAACAACATTATAGGTATATGAGTAATCCCCAGGAGTATTTGGTTGAATAATTAAAAGTGTATCACCTTGACCAGAAACAATTGTTGGATCATTTGTCCAAAATTCACTTACAACAGTATTTTGATAACCTTCAGAATCGGGATATAAACCTGCATTAAAGTATAATCCCCATTGGAAAATATATCCATCATCAACTCCTTGATTGTCTTGAACAGTTATAGTCCAGTTTCCATTTATTGGACAACCAACAAAATCATTAAAATTTCCATCAGGTAAATAAACCCCATTTGGGTTCATTGCTTGCCAACCATAGTCATTTACTATCCAGTTACCTGCAGCATTCTCAGCACACATTGTTCCAAATGTAGCATTCACTTCCGAAAAACAATATGTCCAAACTGGACTTCCTGGAGTACCTCCGTCAATATCAGTATCATTTCCAAGCATGGTACTTATCCCGTTCCCGCAACCACCAGGCACTAATGCATTCCAATCTGGAAAACCATCAAAATCAGTATCTGGTGGAATTTGATCATAACCATTCCATAAAGAAACAACAGTACCATTGGGACATGTAATTGCTATCTCAATATCACCCAAATATGAATGCTCAATATCTAAACACAATTGATCAATGTCTCCAAAATTTTGGTAAGTAGTTGTATCAGCAAAACCAGAAATAGGAATAGTTGTAGAATAAACTAGACCAGATCCATCAGGTAATTGGGTTAAACCTGCAAAAGTTCCTCCTATTTGAAATGTTCCAAAAGGAATATCTATACCTACAGTATCTGTTGGAGTTACACCACCAATTAGCACTGTATTTTGACCTAAACAAACAGTATCTTCTAAAGGGCCTGTACCTGCAAAACTAGGTAATTGAGAAACTCTAACTTTACAAGTCATTCGTTCAATTTGTGGAAACATGTCAGAGACACGTAAATCTATAAAATAACCAGATCGTGCTGGTGGAGTGAACCACATTGTATCATTTGTAAATGAACCAACTCCACCAATGGTCCAATCATACGAGCAATTTCCAACATTTTGAGAATACCCAAAACCTACAGTTTCCAAAGAATATGGGAATGTAGGAGTAGCAACAAACATGATTGAATCTCCGAAACAAATATCAACATAGCCTGTATCAATAGGATTTAATACATTAGCACCAACTCCATTTTTAAAAGCTTCTATATGTGGAAAAAAAGGTTGAGGAGCATTACTGCATGCTACGTGTGCAACCCATCCTGTGCCTTCAGAAGCACCATTAGATTGAAAAACTAATGTTAAACAACCAGATGGATTGTTTTCAAACGAAGCCTGAGCAATAAATCCTGTTGGATCAGTTCCTGAATTATATGCTCCTAATAAAGGTGCAGAGGTATTTGGTCCATCATAAATATATAATGTGTCAGTTGGATCTACATTCCACTCAAATCCAATATTTATTGCAAAAGCAATAGAAACTTTGGTTCCCTGTGTTAAATCAGGACAAAATACAATAGTTTCGTTCATGTTGGAAGCATAATTTCCAGCACCATCTGTAAAATTAAGTGTAACCGCAGAAATAGTCGCACAATCCAATGGACTTGCCTGATCATTATCTGGACCAGTTAATGTCAACTGTGAATTAGCATTAAACGCAACCAGCGTTACGAATAAAATAAAAAGTTGGGAAAAGTAATTTTTCATCTTAATTATTTCTTAGAATTTGAATAATTGATTCTCAAAGCATTAAGAGACTGAACAGCCAATATTTTATCAGATCCAATTAACTTAAAATATTGCGTTTCATTTTCTTTTAATTGAACTCCGTAATCAATATAACTTGACTTTTTACTGTTTTCTAATGATTGTAATTCTCCAGAAACTTTAAAACTTTTTGCTTTTTCAGGAACAATTGTTATGTAACTTACTGCATTAACAAGACAATATTCTTCAAATGTTTGATTTGATTTTTTTGAGATTTGATTTGATTCTGATGTCTTTTTAGAAGTTTGCCCGAATGAACAAATAGGCAAAACAAACATAAGAAGGATAGTGATTTTTTTTGTCATTGTATAAAGTATTTGATAGTTTCAATTTTGTAGACTTTTTTTTCAAAGAAATAGTTGCATCAATTATTTTTTATTTCAGTCATCTAAAATAAGATTAATATTTGTAACTAAGAATAGTTACAGCATTTTCACATTCAAAAATTACATTAATTCATCTTTTAATATTTACCCCATAAAAAAACTATAATTAAATCTAAAATTGTTTAAAAAAAGACCTTTTTGGGGATAACTGTAGTGCTTTCAAAAGAAACTCAATGGATTATTAAACTTAGTTTTGTAGCAGTAAAATCGAGTAAGTAAAGAAACCATGGAAAGAATAGAATTAGAAAGGGTAGCATCTCAAGTACGCAGAGATATTGTAAGAATGGTAGCAGGTGTTAACTCTGGGCATCCAGGTGGATCATTGGGTTGTGCTGATTTTTTAACTTTCTTGTACTTCGACGTTATGAAGCATAATCCTAAAAATTTCACTATGGATGGAATTGGTGAAGATTTATTTTTCTTATCGAATGGCCATATCTCACCCGTTTGGTATAGTGTTCTTGCTCGATCTGGTTATTTTCCTGTTGCTGATTTAGGAACCTTCAGAAAATTATCTTCTAAACTACAGGGACATCCTTCAACTGATAAAAAATTACCTGGAATTCGAATGGCTTCTGGCTCTTTAGGTCAAGGTTTATCTGTTGCGATTGGAGCAGCTCAAGTTAAAAAAATGAACAAAGATGCTTCTTTTGTATATTGCTTGCATGGCGATGGTGAATTGCAGGAAGGACAAATCTGGGAAGCAGCAATGTATGCAGCAGCAAATAATGTGGATAATCTTATTGCAACGATAGATTATAACGGTCGTCAAATTGATGGTGATGTTGAAGATGTGCTTTCTTTAGGGAATTTACACGATAAATGGCAAGCTTTTGGTTGGTCGGTTCTTGAAATGGATGGACACAACTTTAATGATATGAATAACGTGATACAAAAAGCACAAAGTTTATGTGGAAATGGCAGACCAGTTGTAATCATTATGAAAACTGAAATGGGACAAGGAGTTGATTTTATGGTTGGTTCCCACAAGTGGCACGGTGTTGCGCCTAATCCAGAACAATTAGCAAATGCATTATCACAATTAGAAGAAACATTAGGAGACTATTAATTGAAGAAATTCGCACTCATATTATCTCTTTTCTTCATCCCTTATTTTTATGGGCAAGAACAACTAACACGTATCCTTTTTATTTTGGATGCTTCAAATAGTATGAATGCACAATGGGGCTCACAAACGAGAATTCAAGCAGCTAAAGAAATTTTAGCCAATGCAGTTGATAGTTTAAAGGGCACTGCTAATTTGGAAATTGCGCTTCGTGTTTATGGACATCAGTCTCCTATTACTGCAACCTTTCAAGATTGCAACGATACCAAACTTGAAATTCCATTTGGTGCAGATAATTTTGACAAAGTGAAATACCGGATTAAATCAATTGAAGCAAAAGGTACAACGCCAATTGCGCGTTCTTTAGAAGCTGCTGCTGATGATTTTCCAGATCAAAATTCACGCAATATTATCATTCTTATAACTGATGGACTTGAAGCTTGTGATAATGATCCGTGTGTTATAGCAAAGAAATTAAAGGACAAAGGTGTTAAAGTGACACCATTTGTTATTGGCTTAGGCCTCGACCTTTCTTACCTTGAAAAATTCAAATGTATTGGCGAATATGCTGATGCCGAAACAAAAGATGCTTTTAGAAGTGTTCTTAAAAATGTCGTATCGAAAGCCTTATTGAATACTACAGTTCAAATAAATCTGAATGACAGTAATAAAAACCCGAAGGAAACTGATGTAACGATGTTTTTGTATGAGGCTGGAACTAAGAACTTGAAATACACTTTTGTGCATACAATCAATCGTTTTGGTAATCCAGACACATTAATCATTGATCCGGCTTTCAAATATGATTTAATTGTAAATACGATTCCACAAGTTAGTAAGAAAAATATTGCGCTTCAAAAAAACACACATAACACACTAGTTTTGGACGCGCCCCAAGGATTCATTAAAGTACGCTTTATTAATGCGTCAAAAACCTATCCTATTGAAACAAGAATTATGCAAGTCGGAAAACCTGCAACATTAAATGTTCAAAAAATCAATAGATCCGATAAATACATTGTTGGGAAATACGATCTTGAAATATTGACTTTACCACGATGCTATTTCACAGTTGATGTGACTCAAAGTAGCACTGTAAATGTTGATATTATGGCTCCTGGACTCTTATCTTACCGAGAAACGAATTCAGTTATTTCCCAAATATTTGTAATCAGAGATGATGGAGCAATCGAATGGGTTTGTAATTTGGATGAAACTGTTCATTCTGGATCCTTGCAGTTGCAACCTGGAAATTACAGAATGGTTTATCGTCCAAAAGCACTTAAATCGTCAACTTATACATTAGAAAAGGATTTTAGAATATTATCGAATAAAACAACAACAATAATAATATAGTAATGAAGGATTTTGAAATTTTTGGAAATAAAGACACACGTTCAGGTTTTGGAGAAGGATTAGCTGAATTAGGTAGAACAAATAAAGATGTTGTTGCTTTATGTGCAGACCTTACTGGTTCGCTAAAAATGGATGTGTTTTTAAAGGAAAATCCTGAAAGATTTTTCCAAATGGGAATTGCTGAAGCTAATATGATGAGTGTGGCAGCTGGAATGACGATCGGTGGAAAGATTCCATTTACAGGGACTTTTGCCAATTTTTCGACTGGAAGAGTTTATGACCAAATTCGTCAATCAATTGCATATTCTCAGAAGAATGTGAAGATCTGTGCCTCACATGCCGGACTTACCTTAGGAGAAGATGGAGCGACACATCAAATACTGGAAGATATTGGAATGATGAAAATGTTACCAAACATGACGGTAATTGTTCCTGCAGATTTCAATCAAACGAAACAAGCAACTTTGGCAATAGCAAAACATGTTGGTCCAGTATATTTAAGATTTGGTCGACCTGTGATGCCAATTTTTGTTCCTGCAGATGCTGAATTTGTTATCGGTAAAGCTGACGTCTTAACAGAAGGAACAGATGTGACAATTATCGCTTGCGGGCATTTAGTTTGGAAATCAATTGAAGCGGCGAAAATTCTTTCTGAACAAGGAATTTCTGTTGAATTAATCAACATGCACACAATTAAACCATTGGATGTGCAAGCAATTTTGAAATCTGTTCAAAAAACAAAATGCGTTGTTACAGCAGAAGAACATATGATGAATGGTGGTTTAGGAGATTCTGTAGCACAAGTATTAGCGCAAAACTTCCTTGCACCACAAGAATATGTTGCCGTTAACGATTCATTTGGAGAAAGTGGAACGCCAATGGAACTTATGACGAAATATGGTATTGACACACAAAATGTGGTTGATGCAGCGTTGAAAGCTATAGGGAGAAAATAGGTTTTTTAGTGAGGAGTGTAAAGTGCGGAGTTAGGAGTGATGAGTTTATAGTTTATAACTGATAGTTTAAAGTTGGTGATATATTAACATCGACATCTTGACTT
>JBILYS010000426.1:0-5927 GCA_044377625.1 Crocinitomicaceae bacterium | reverse complement strand
CCTTAGAATTAGCTTTTTTTATCTTCTCAATTAACTTTCTCCCATAGCGTTCACTCTTGCCTGTAATTCGGGCAATATCTTTTGGATAAATACAAATTCTATTCGGTTGTTTCATACTCTATCTATACTTAACCCATGCAGTATCGATACTTAATCTTTGTATTTGGGCCAATTCAAAATTAATTCATTTTTATCAGGAATAAAATACCAAAAACGGTATAAAACAACCCAAATGGTATTAAGCGGAACGCCTTATTTGTTCCCTGAATATTTGCCATATAGTTTTGATCTCAGGAATCGAAATTCTAGTTCGCGATGTGAATTGAGAGGAAACTTTTCGGGAAGGTCCCGGATCGAAATATGTAAAATCAAATTTATCTCAAAATGGCACGACAAACAGGCCTAATTAAATTGAAGGGAACATTGGATAATGTTAACTTCTACAAAACGAAGGACGGGAACCTTGCGCGAATGAAAACATCGGTTGATGCAAAAAGAATAGCGAATGACCCTGCTTTTGAAAGAACCCGTGAAAATGGGAAAGAGTTTGGGAGTTCTGCTGCATCAGGAAAATTGATGCGCGATGCAGTTCGACCTATGTCTTTAAATGCTGCAGATGGAAGAGTAACTTCTCGTTTGACGAAAATCATGACGAATATCAAAAATCTGGACGCAAACAATGTTCGTGGAGCACGAGTTGTTGCACAAGGAATTCAACTTCCAGAAGGAATTGCTTCTTTGAAAGGTTTCGACTTTAACAAGGAAGCCTTGCTAGGTTCCATCTTGTACAAACCGTTTACAGTTGATGTTAACAATGGTGCAATCGTTATTACGGATCTTGTTCCACAAATGGATATTTCTTGGCCACAAGGCGCAACGCATATTCAATTTTCATGTGGATTCGCAGGATTGGATTTTGACGAAAATGAAAAAGACTTGCAAATGTCTCCAGCGGTGAACTTACCGATTGATCCAACACAGACAACTGTGACCCTCACACCTTCGGCATTACCAGGTATTGCAACAACCAAACTTTTCTTGTTGAAAGTTGAATTCTTCCAAGAAGTAAATGGAGTTCAATACACCTTAAAAAATGGTGCATACAACGCCTTGAAAGTTGTTGATGTTGCATAAGTTCTGGGGAGAACGAAAGTTCTCCTCTTTTTTTAATTCAAATAATAATTGAAAGATGAAAATCATAGATCGATTGAAGGCGAAAACGCCAGAGTTTTACCGCAAACTTAGAAATGTGGGAATGGGTTTAGCAGCTGCAGGAGCAGTTTTGGTTGCAGCTCCGATTGCAATTCCAGCATTTCTTGTAACACTTGGTGGTTACCTCATCGTTGCAGGAACAGTTGCAACGGCGGTTTCTCAAACCGTTACCGAAGACAAAAAATAAGACCAAGGAATGAGTATTCTCATTTTATTGGTCATGTGTTTAATCAATTTATTCTGTAGAAAAATGACAACAGATAACAAAAAATGTACAACTAATGATTTGGAAGTACAAGTAAAAGCAAGTGCACCAAAGCGCTTCAAAGCTGGAGCAGAATTGTCAGGAAAAGTGAATCGCATTTCAGTAGAAGTGAACGAGGATCAAACTGACGAAATGGAATCCATTGAAGTGAAGTTGGTTCTTTCAAGAGAATCATGTGTTGCTTGTGATTGCCAAGATTAATCGAAGTCAAACCCATTAATAAAAAAACATGCTTCACCATCACGAACATACCACAGTAATTGGAACCGTAACCGGCACGGTGTTTACCGTGGCTGCGAACATTGATTCGCACGACTATATGAAAACGGCAATCCTTGCATTAATTGGTGCAACAGTGAGTTTTTTAGTGAGTTTGTTTTTGAAATGGGTTTGGTCTAGGATTAAGAAATAATTTATTGAAATCAAAATTGTAAAGCCACTTGGAAACAAGTGGCGTATTTTGTTTCAAGCAAACATCCTACTAACTAAAGTTATTTTCAGTTTTCCAATTTGGTCATTGATATTGAAATAATTCAATTCTTGTTGTTGAAGCTTTTTAAGTGTCTCAACTGTTTTATGAAATAGACTGGGATTGCCTTCAAATTTATCAAGGCCTAGTTGAATCAAATCTTGTAAATCCTTGATTCGAATAAAAGGAATAACGGAACCAACCAACACTTCATGAAATTTTCGACCTTGCCATAGAATGTACAACAGCCAATACATCTCCTCCGAACTGCCATCATTTTCACAAACACAAACAAAACAGTTTGGATAAGGCACTTTTAAAGGTTTTCCACTATGAAATCTTTTGCTTTGAATGAAGAAATAATTTCCTTGGTAAATTGTTCCTGGGCGATGGGTTTTTATTTGATACTTAGACATAATTTGGGTTTTAAATTATGCTTCGGGTATTTGCGCTTCGCGCCCATCATTAACCCAAAAGAAGAAAGAAAAAAAACCAGAAAACTGGAAAAAAAAGAAAAAAGAAAGCCGTTTTCGAATTGGATGAAATGCCGGAATGCAAGATTTTTGGTAAAAAAATACTATCAGTCATTTGACTGATGGAGATTATTTTATCAAAACCCTTTAGGGCTTGAACTTGCATGCAGGCAGAGCATACAATATTTTTGCGATCATTTTTTATTTTTGTAACCACTAGGAATGACAACTGAAATAATGAACTCTACACCAACGATAAAGACTAAAAAACATAGCACGACGATTGGAACCAGGTTCTGAAATGAAAGCTTGCCTACGAACAAAACGTGCATGAAGAATGAACTGATCTTTTGGAAGCTGTGAAAGAATTGTTTTGATAACTGCTGGATTGAGATGATACATGACCTTTTGATAAAATGGGGAATGTAGTAGATTAAGATGGCAGACTCAATGTCCGTGAATAATTCGAAGGTAAATACAGAATAAACTACCAATTTCCGAATCATAAGGAATCCATGGAGTTCAGCGACAAGGTTTCCTTGAAAAGAAAATATTATTTAAATAAAGGATCAAGAAGAAAAAAAAATACGTCAGTTGAAAACTGAACGGAATCGTAGGCTGAAAGCCTATCGTTTAAAACAATTCGACTTCGAATTTCACCAAAAAGCGAAATTCTATCTCATTGAAAAAGGAAAAACAGCCTTGAGCCAGCGGTGGGAAAAAGAGAGAAAAAAGAAAAATAAAACAGTTTTCTCCGGTGGAATAATTTTAGAACCATAATGTTGATTATTTCGAAGGATCTTTCTCTCTTTTGTGTGCGCGAGCCGACTGCGAGTTGAGAGAAGGTGGAAGAGTTGAGTGCAGCTTAAGCAAACGGGAACGACCTATGCAGTATGCACAAAGGGCTGGCGAAATTTTTGAACAAGCGCATGAATGGAGGAACGGAATGAATGTGCTTGGGTGGGTTGCGAAAGTTTGTGATTGAATCCCGAATATTCTCGGGATGAAAGAACGGACTTGAAGCAAAGGGATTAAAACAAGTATGCGGAGGTTGGAGGCACGAAAACCGACACATTCTTGTTGTGGGATGCGGAAGTTGCTGACTGAATTGAAAACGTATGGTTCTAGCTTCAGCGGACCAGGAGAAGTAAATGAAGGAAGCTACTTGGGCATTAGAAATCAAAAATTGTGACAGCCCTGCAGCCTGAGCGATTTAGCAGGCGAGCCAAACACAAGCAGTGGCAGACCCCCAATAAAAAACAATTTATACCGCTTTAAGGGGTTTGGGGGGATGAAGCAACTGCGACTGACGACGAATAAGGACGTGACAAAAAAAGCTAATGGAATGGCGTAAATGAGGAATTCTGACGAATAGTTATGAATGATAAAAGCAATGGCGTAACGTAGTGAAGCTCTGTATAACCATTGCTTTTAAGCTTTTTTTGTTAAAGGACTTAGAGAAGGAAGACAAATATACCTAACCAAGATCAAAATCCAAAACTTAAAATTTTCATGGAGAACTACCGACTCTGTTGGTTCGGTGGAAGCTATTACTATTTTCATGAAACGTAAAATTTATGACGTCGAAAAAACTGGTGATTCGTGGTCAGTTGTTGGCCGAGACAATCAGCGCGCGAGTGCTGTGACGTCAACGAAGGAAGAAGCTGTGAGTCGTGCTGCTCAATTAGGTAACAACAACGGGTTCGCCCAAGTTGTTATCCGAAAAACAGATGGTACGATTCAAAGCGAACGCACCTACGGTAAAGATCCTAACCCACCAAAGGGATAGGTTCTTATCGTAAAATTTAGAGAGGCCTCGGATTCGTCCGAGGCTTTTTTTATACCCATCATAATCGTAATAGGAGACCCACACGGTATTATAATTCCTTCACCTTATGTTCGCGTCCTTCATGCAATTCAAGTCGATACAACTTACCCAAGCGTTCCGCACGGTTCTTAAGCTTAGTATAGATTGCTAGTACCTCCCCTTTGGTAAGGTACTGATTCACCATATCTGGGTTCTTCTCGAAGAAATCTGACGGGGCAGGCTGTTTTTTGTGGAATGTCTTTACATCCACGCTCGGCGGAAGCACATTATTTATAAGCATTTCATCATACATCTGTTTAAGATTTAAAATTTTCGAGTACAAGTTACCGAGAAATTTGGCGACGCGCAATAGGTGTTTATACCTGTTTTCGGCCCGTCGTATTGCTATTCCCATGTCTATGCTTATCTTTCGGGCGTGAACGCGCGGTCAGCTACATATAGATACGATGGTCTTTCGGCTCAAAGGGTCGTTAACTCTTATAGATTTGGGTTCCAAGGGCAAGAGATGGATGATGAGGTGAAGGGGGAAGGAAACTCTGTGAATTACAAGTACAGAATGCATGATCCGAGGATTGGAAGGTTCTTTGCGGTAGACCCGTTGGCAAAAATGTACCATTGGAATAGTCCCTTTTCTTTTAGTGAAAATAGAGTTCTTGATGCTACAGAACTTGAAGGGTTAGAAGCGGATATAAAATTTGAAGGTGGACTTTCTCATCAAATGGTTGGAGGTCAAGAATCTTCCACTGACAGACAAGTATACAATGAAAGTTTCAATAACGTAATCATGCCTGTTGCTGAGTCAATTGCTGTTGGTTTTGTATTTGGTGAATTGTTATTAGGAGTGTCAAGTATGTATAAAGCAAAGGTTGCAGAAAAATCTTTACAAAAAACAAGTAGTGCCGAAAAAGTTATTCAAAAGAGTGAGAACACGGGTGCAAAAGGTACAGCTGCCAAGCCTATTGTTCAAAGTAAAGCGTACTACAAAAACATGAAAACTGTTAAAGCTTCAGATGTCAATGCTAAATTTACTGCTAAGGGCCTTAAAGCACCCTACAAAGAGGGAACAGTAGTAAGAGAATTTGATGTAATTGAAGAGTCCAAATTTGTCAGAGTTTCTCGAGAAGGAAATGCGAAAGGTGATTGGATTGTAAGAAGAAGTGAGGTAGAAGGATTATCGCCAACTCAAATCCAAGATAAACTTTCTTTGAGTTATACCCCTACTCATATTACTGATGTCTCTGTAGGAGCTGGTTCAAAATTAAGAAAAGGAACAGCATCTTCCGTTGAAGATTTTGGAACAAAAGGAGGCGGTATACAATACCAAATTTTGAAGAAAAGCAATGTGAAATATAATAATACTAAAAAATTGTAATGTTAGATTATATTAAATTTGATAGAAAATCAATATCCTTTGGTGAATCAATATTAGAATTTGATGAGCCTCTTTCAGAGGTAATTATTGTTGCAAGAAAATATATTGTATTTAGGATAGATACTGAGACTCAAGAAAATGATAGAAATGTTTTCTGTTATGGGTTTGATGGTGTATTACAATGGATAATTGTAGCAAATGATTATCCTGATGGAAAATCTCAAGTTTCGTCTATTTATATGATGAATGGTAAGCTTTATGCTTTTCGATATTGTGGAGTTGAAGAAGAAATTAATATAAATAATGGT
>JBILYS010000115.1:0-5930 GCA_044377625.1 Crocinitomicaceae bacterium | reverse complement strand
AGGTTATTTTGGAAGAATTTCTGGCGCCTCTGATTTCAATAATTTCTATGAAGGAGAATTGTTGTTCAATAATTTTAATAAATCTCAAAAACTTTCGGTTTTTTTACTTGGTTCCAATACTCCACGGTCAAATTTTAATTGGCAAGATATTAATCAATTCGGATTAGATAATGAAGGTGGTTATTCTCAAAATGAGGATGGAGATTGGTATTCAACAGGTAATAATAATGATGGCAATGGAATTCCCCAAACACTGCGTTCTGGGATTTATTTCTCAGACAAAGTTGGCAAGAATAAAAAATCAAAAGTGAACTTTAATTATACATACAATAATTACCAATTGAACTCAACATCTCAAAGCTACTCTCAATATTTTCTTTCTGACACAACCTACTATTCTTCTGATTCAACAAAAACCAAATCAAAAAATGATTCACATTCAATTAATTTCACTTTTTTCTCGCAGCTTGATTCATTGACAACACTCGAAATTAAGCCTTCCGTTAAATTCTCCAATGGTTCGACAGAAACAGACGATTATTCCCATTTTATAACTAGTGAACAATTAAATTCTAGGAGTAATATCGTGAACAAAGGAAATGATTCAAAAGGATTGAATGTAACATCTGACATCAAATTAATACATGATTTTAAAAAACCAAGAAGACAAATAAAACTTCAACATAAGATGAATTATGGTTTAAATAATTCAGAAGGAAATTTGAATTACCAGAATTTATATTACTTGGGGACAAGTATAAATGACACCATCAATCAATTAAAAATTAATGAAAACTCTAACCATCTTGAATCAGGTAAATTAACCTACACAGAGCCGTTGTCTAAAAAATGGAAGTTTGAATCAGAATATTTATTTGAATACACCACTGGAAAACAAGAGAAAGAAACGCGTAATATACTTGCGAACACAGCGACAGAAATTGATTCGAATTTTTCTAATAATTTCGAGAATTTTAGAAGACAAAACAGACTATCTTTTTCTTTGATCTACGAATCTAAGAAACAAACATTATCGTTTGGAGTAAGACTCAGAAACATTTCGCTCGACAATATCAATCGTATAACAGCAGTCTCAATCAACCAATCCATCAACAATATATTACCAAAACTGAGTTATACTTTTGTGCCTTCTCAAACCAAACGATTAACATTACGTTACTCAACTAATTCGAATTTACCTTCTATAAATGCTTTACAACCAGTAAATGACAATTCGAACCCGAACCATATTCAAATTGGCAATCCATCCTTAAAACCAACATTTGTTCATAATGGTGATTTAAACTTCAATGCTTGGAATGGATTATCAAATCGCTATATGTGGTCTGGATTAAATTTCAGTTATACAAATAATGGCTTTGTTGATTCTACTGTTTTTGATGATAATGGCCGTCAATATTCCAAATTCATAAATGCTAATGGAAACATGTGGGCGAGTGCCTATTTTGGAGGTGGAATAAGTCTTTATAAAAAAATAATTGAAGCTAGTCCTAGGATTAGTGGCTCTTATTCTAGAAATCTTTCATATATAAATGGTGTTGAAAACATCAAAACATCAACAAATTTTTCAGCAAGTCTTGGTTTGAATTTTACTTATGATTCATTATCATTTTCAATTCGTTCAGAATTGTCTTACATGAGTCCCTCCTCAACAATAAGTGCGTTAACAAATCAACCCTACACAAATCAATTACATAGTGCTGAGTTTTCCTGGATTCTTCCATTTTGGCACATTACACTGAAAACAGATCTCAACTATACGATTAATGGTCAACGAGCAAATGGTTATAATTTAAACTATTTGATTTGGAATGCTTCTATTAGTAAATCACTCTTTAAAGCAGAAAATTTGATAATCAGTATTGAAGGAAATGACATGCTGAATCAAAATATTAATGCTGATCGATTAATAGATTCAAATGTTATTACTGATAATAAAACAAAAATTATCTCACGTTATTATCTTTTAAGATTGACCTACAAGTTCAATAATAAAAAATCAAAAGATGAAGAAGATGAATGGAACTAAGAAAATATTACTCCTTACTTTATTGATTTTTTCGAGTAATTCATTCGCCCAAATTAAAGCTGGGAAGATTATTTTTGAACGAAAAACAAATATTGAAAAAGAATATAAAGATGCAGATGATAATGAGGAATTTAGTGATTACCTCAAAAAATATAAAATAAAGATTGATTCATTTGAGCTTATTTTTAATGATACACTTTCAATCTTTAAACCTATAATCTCAGATGAAGTGGATGAATTAGGTTGGGCTACTTCAAATAACGTTGTTTTACAAAACCAAGCAACTCTTTTGCAAACATTGGAGCTAAGTATATGGGGGCAAAAACTCTATATTCAAGATTCGATTCGACCCAAACAATGGAAAATTACAGAAAGTAAACGTGTTATTGGGAATTATGAATGTCGGAAAGCTATTTGGCAAAAAAATGATAGCACAAGAATTTATGCTTGGTACTCTACAGAAGTTTTATCTAATTGTGGTCCAGAGGGAATTAACGGCCTACCCGGAACAATTTTAGGACTTGCGACAGAAGATGGTGGGGTAATTTACTTTGCTAAATCAATCCAAGCTTTAACACCGAATATGGAAGAATTCAACATTGATATAAAACGCAAAAAAACATTTACATATAAAGAATTACGGGTAAAATTGAACGAAGAATATGGCAAAGAAGAATGGGGTAAAAAGGCGATTTCAAGGATTTTCCGATGGTTCTAAGGGATTTGGCACTTCGACAGGCTCAGTGACCAAAATAATTTGGGATTAGTAATTCGTGTCTAACCTCCTACCCTTCCAAACTGGTTTGTACAAATACATTGCACATAAAATTACCAGGGAATATAGTGGGAATAATAGTTCATAAATTGGAATGAACAACCACGATTTCATTCTTTTAATTCTGTTGAAATAAGGCAAGAAAATCAACATATCAACACTCGTTTTCAAAATATAGAACACCATAAACATTTTCCATTGCCCATTGAATGCAAGAAGAGATGCAATCAAAACGAAAGAAAATGTCAAAACAACCTGAATAATTGCCAGTGAAGTGCTTAAACAATCTTTTACATCTCCCGTTTTAGCAATCCATCTTAAGCGTTGATTGAAAAATTCCTTTAAACTTTGTGGTGTTTCCGTTTCAATTGAAAAAGTCGTGTCTGTAATTAATCGAATAGCTGCATTTTGTTTTCTGAAATCTCTTAAAAGATAGATATCATCTCCACTTGGCATGTGTGAATGACTTTCAAAATTGTCATATTTTTCAAAAGCGGCTCTTTTATAGAGTAAATTTGCTCCACTCGCCATAATCGGTCTTTTCAATCCTGCTATTCCGCAATTTGCGGCATTCACTAAGATCAAATCTACTTCATACAAATGTTCATGGAATTTTTTAGCTTTTAAAATTGCTGGTAGAATATATAAATCAGCTTCCGAAAGAGTTTTGAGTTTGGTGAAATAGCTTGGATTAAATTCAATATCGGCATCAAAGCTCAATATGTAGTCAGAACTTGATTGTTCAATTGCATAACGTATTGCTCGCTTCTTCCCCTCCTGATCCTCTGGTAATTCTAAGACTCGATGTGGAATTCCAATAAGCTTCTTAGCAATTAAATCAACACTTCCGTCTGAAGAATGATCGTTAACAAAAATGAACTCCTTTGGCAATTCATTGGATGCAAGAATACTTTTCAATAAACAATCGATTCGTTTCTCTTCGTTTCGAAATGGAACAATTACAACCAATTCACTTAAACAAATCAACTTAGAATCTAAGTTAAATTCTTGTCTTTTGTATCCCAATTCCTTTTTCGATTGAATAAAAAAACCACAAAAAACAAGTATTCCTAAGAGGAAAATATAAATAACATAGAATGAAACTTCAAATTCTAGCATAACTCATCGCTTTTCTTTGCAAATAAATAAACCAATTATTGTCGGTAACAATAAATTGAATGTCCAAATGAGAAAAGAAGAAATTAAAACAGTCAACTCTCCCATTCCAGCCAATGTCAATACCCAAATTGCAATTGATTCACGAATGGCTAATTTCCCAAGTATTAAAGATGGTGCAATCGTAACCCACAAATATACTTGCCAGATCCAAAACACATTCTCAAGTGACAGATTTTCTCCAAAAGCATGAAGCATAAAAGAAAATTGTAAGGTAAAAATACCGTGGCGGAGAAAACTCAAAAAAAGAATTTTCCATCGATACATTCGACGTCTCTTGATATTTCGAATCAATACATGTATTCTTACTTTTCTTTTTAGAAAAATCAATAACCATTCAAAATTGAAATAGAATAAGATTACAACAAGTCCAATTCCAATAAGCAAAAAATAGAATTTATTAATTTCAAAATCAATAGGAATCTTTCCTAAAATCAAAATCCCTATAATTCCAAATACAATGCTTGCAATAAATTGTGCATAGTTTGAAACAAGGGTCAAAATTGTCAAAGAGATTCTATTTCTTCTCTCAAAATAATAAATACGTCCGATGAAATTACCTAGCATATTTGGTGTTAACATACCCGTTATTATTCCCGCGAAAAAAGCATTTATTTTTATTTTTTGCGTTGTTCGCACTTCTACAACGTTTAAGGTGACAACCCACTTTAACCATTCTAAAAACCAGTTAATTGGAACTAATAACAAAGTAAGAAATAAGAAAAATGGATGCATTAATTGTATTTTTTCCTTGCCCCAATCAATCTTGATAAATTGAAAATAAAAAAACACTGCGATGACCGCAAGCAGAATCATTTTAAGAAAAATGAAAATTATCTTTTGTTTTTTTATAGCTTTAACCAACGAACAAAAATTGAATGGTTGAAGATAAGATAATTCTTGGAATTGATCCCGGAACAACAGTTTTAGGATATGGATTAATTCATGTCAAACAAAATAAATTATCGCTAATTAATTTCGGTATCATTCAATTGAGCAAACTTCCAACCCATCCAGATAAATTAAAACGCATTTTCGACCGATTAGATGGAATCATTAAAGAATTCAAACCAGATGAAATGGCGATTGAAGCACCTTTTTTTGGTAAGAATGTTCAATCAATGTTAAAACTTGGTCGTGCCCAAGGAGTTGCGATAGCTGCAAGTTTAAGTCACAATGTACCATTTGAAGAATATTCACCAAGAAGAATTAAACAAGCCATAACAGGGAACGGAAATGCTTCAAAAGAGCAGGTTGCAGCTATGTTACAAACGCTTTTAAATTTTGATGAAATGCCAAAATATTTAGATGCAACCGATGGATTAGCAGTTGCTGTTTGTCATCATTTCTCAAATGGAATTGGTGAACACAACAAATCAAAATCTGGAAATTGGGAATCTTTTCTTAAAACAAATCCTGATAGAAAATTGCGTTAATCTTATTCATAATGACAAAAATAGTAAGACAGAAAAATCATTGGCCAATTTTAACGCTTATTGGAATAACTGTTTATCTCATTTTATACATTGTAGCAGCGAGTTATTATCCTGGAGGATCAAATTTCAATAAATCACAAGTTGGATTTCACTGGATGAGTAATTATTGGTGTGAATTATTGGGCGAATATTCAAAAAATGGATTCATAAATAAGGCTCGTCCAATAGCTCTAGTTGGAATGCTATTTTTATCAACTTCAATTAGTATTTTTTGGATTCAATTTCCAAATTTATTGGTGCTCAATAAACTTTCCAGAAGAATTATACAATTTTGTGGCGTTTTATCAATGATTTTCTTTTCACTCATCTTCACTGACTTTCACGATTTACTCATCGGATTAGCGGTGCTTTTTGGAGCAATTGCCTTCATCTTAACGATTTATGTTTTTTACAAACTAGGTAATTCAAAAATTTATCTTTTTGGAACCATTTG
>JBILYS010000114.1:0-5992 GCA_044377625.1 Crocinitomicaceae bacterium | reverse complement strand
TTGCTCCTTTGTAAGAAACACCGTCAACAATTTCTTTCACTTTTAATGCTTTTAATTCATCACATCCTAAATCAATTAATAGGTCAAAAGCTACGTTTCCACCGGCGTTCAATACTCCACCATTCATTTTGTGATCAGAAATATCATGCAAAAGAGCAGCGAGTTCAATTGTTTCCATATCACCACCTTCTTTTGCTTGAAGATGAACCGCCATTTTGTAAACCCTTTCAATATGAAACCAATCGTGTCCAGTTGCATCATGTTTAAATAAATCTTGAACATGAGATTTTATTTTTGCTACTAATTCCGACATAATTATTTGAGCTTTATTAAATCAAAAATCTGAAAACTCCCATTTGGGATTGTTGCATATATAGAATGATTGTCTGTACACATTGAAAAGTAATTGCCGTTTGCAAAAGGTCTCCAAGAAACACCGTAATCAATTGAATAATCTATCCCGCTAGTTCCACATGCGTAAAACACACCTTTCACTTCTATTACACAAGAGCGGTATCCTCTTGTTTGTTCTTCAGCATTGATCCAAAATTCACCTCCATCATCCGTATAAAAACAGGTGTTTAAGCACAAATCAGGATTGGCATAATCTCCACCAACAATGACGCCTATTTGTTCTGAAATCATACAAATTGAAAATGCTCCGCTCGATTCACTTGTCATATATGGTAGTGAAGTGATTTTCCACGATTTTCCTTTATCCGTTGATTTGAAAAACCTACTCTTTTTTCCGCCTGAAACAAAAATAAAAGTACTGTCATTCATGACGTGAACATTGGTACCACTTGCGGCAAAACCTGCTTCACCTTCGTAACATTCGACTTTTCCTTCACAAGGTGCCCAATTATTTCCACCATCATGACTTTTATAAAGAGAAAAGAAACCATCTTTAGGATCCCCCATAATAAAACCTGTTTTCCCATAAAAATCCATCCCGTCTAAAAAAGTACCGATCCACATACTTGAAGTAGGAGAAACGAATTCAATGAATTTTGAAGTATCAACTTTTGCTAATAATCCGAAAGTTCCGCTTTGCATGCCAAAAAGGAAATCTTCAGAAAATTCAACATCTCTCATTTCTTCGAATTTCTTATTTTTTAAAAGGTTTTTGGATGACCCATTATTTAAATTTGTTGAATATAAAGAACCATTTGAGTTTCCTGTATAAATGCAATCATCTTTAAAAACAATACTTCTTGAATAGCATTTATCTGTAGTATATTGAATGATTTTCGCGGTTTTATTTTTGCGTGTGTATTTGTTTTCTTGCGAATAAACACCTGAAAAAAACAACAATAGGCTAATTACTTTTAAAACGCTCATTAAATTTAGCATGTTGTTCTTTTTTTAATAATTCAAGATTTGATGGAATTTCCCTTTTCCACCGTTTGTGCGACCAAATCCAATATTCTGGTTTATCAATAATTTCCTTTTCCAATAAATGTAAGTGTTTTTCTGTGATTTCACCCCATTCTAGTTTTCGTGGGTTATCTGTTATCAATTTAAGGTCCATTTCATAATAGCCACGCTTCACTTTTCTGGTTGCAAAAAATACAACTGCAAAATCATACATATGTGCCATTTGTTCTACTCCAAAAAGTATCGCCGATTCTTGATTTAAAAACTTTGTCCAATATGCTTTTGTAGAATCACCAGGTGATTGATCAGCTAATGTTAATAGTGCAATTGGATGTTCGCTATTCTTTTGAATCTCTACCTTAAAGTTTTTGGCGTGAATAACTTTCATCCCATAGCGCATGCGACGTTCATTTATTTTTTTATCCCAAAATTTACTGGTCATGGGCATTCCAATTCCCATAGCCTTGTGATTGAACAAAAAGCTTTGAGAAGTAATCAACCATTCCCAATTATTATAATGGCCAGACACGAGAATTACACTTTTGTTTTGAGAAAATAAATCGTCCATTATTTCAGGATTCTTCACTTTATACCGACGAGACAATTCCTTTTTTGAAATTGATAAATTCTTGATTCCTTCAGCTAATAAGTCGCAGAAATGAAGGTAGAATTGGCGTTTTAATTGTTTTATTTCTTTCGGTGATTTATCAGGAAATGAACGCTTCAAATTTTCTTCGATTACCTTTTTGCGATAGGGGAAAACAGTTGCTAAAATCAAGAAGAAAAAATCAGTAAAAATGTATAAAACACCTAATGGTAAATAGGATAGGGGCAGGACCAAACAGTAATATGCAAATTTCGCCATCATCTATTTGTATTTATCCCCCCATAATTTATGAATGATTTCTTCTAGTTCTTGTTCTTTTTTAGTGCTGCCAGCTGCAAAGAAAGCTGTACCTTTTATTTCTTCAGGTAGAAACTCTTGTTGAACAAAATTGCCTGGATAATCATGTGAATACAAGTAGTTTTTACCATACCCCAACTCCTTCATTAAAGCTGTAGGTGCATTTCTTAAGGGTAATGGAACTCCTAGGTTTCCGCTTTTGCGAACTTCTTCTTGTGCACGATTAATTGCCATATAAGCACCGTTTCCTTTTGGTGAAGAAGCAAGATAGATTGTGCATTGCGCCAAAATTATTCGTGCTTCAGGAAAACCAACTGTTTCAACAGCCTGAAAGCAATTGTTTGCAATCAAAAGTGCATTCGTATTGGCTAATCCAATATCTTCTGCTGCAGAAATAATTAACCTTCTTGCGATAAATTTTGGATCTTCACCTCCTTCAACCATTCGGGCTAACCAATATATAGCAGCATTTGGATCACTTCCTCTTATTGATTTTATAAATGCAGAAATAATATCGTAATGCTTTTCACCATCTTTGTCATACATTGCAAGGCTTTGCTGCGCTGATTCTTGAACAATATCATCGGTGATTTTAATTATTTTATCACTTTTAAATGTTCCGATTATAATTTCAAAAACGTTTAATAATTTTCGTGCATCACCACCAGAAATTGTCAATAGCGCTGTTGTTTCTCCGAGAATAATGTTTTTTTCTTTTAAAACAATATCTTCTCGAATCGCTCGCTCTAATAAGTTGAGTAAATCCTGTTTGGTATGTGAAGTTAAGGTATAGACCTGACAGCGTGACAACAATGCCGAAATTACTTCAAAAGAAGGGTTTTCGGTTGTCGCGCCAATTAATGTGATTAAACCTTTTTCAACAGCACCTAACAATGAATCTTGTTGCGATTTCGAAAAACGGTGAATTTCATCAATAAATAAAATTGTTCCTTTTTGCTGAAACATTCCGCCTTGTTCAACGCGATTGATTATTTCTCTAACATCTTTTACACCGGAAGAAATAGCTGACAATGTATGAATTGGACGATTTAATTCAAGAGCAATTAATTGAGCTAACGTTGTTTTTCCAACTCCCGGAGGTCCCCAGAAAATCATTGAAGGAATTAAACCCGAATCAAGTGCTCGTCGAAGAGAAGCTCCATTTTTCAACAAATGTTCTTGCCCTATATAGTCATCCAATTTTTTTGGACGCATACGTTCTGCTAAAGGTGCAAGGAATGACATTTTTTAGATATTGTTTTTAAAATTCAAAGATAAGCTTGTTAATTGAATTAATAGTTACGAGTTGCTAGTTACGAATTACAAGTTTTAAACACATCAACTCATTACTTCTATAAAGTAAATTCAATTCTCATTTGGGTTTAGTGGGAATTTTGCAATAGTTTTAAAACGTTCTCCTTGTTTTTCCAGACAAAAATTCCAGAATAAATCATTTTTGGTATTTAAAATATCTTCTGTTTCTATATTGTTTGCTACAATCCAAGAGTTTTCTTTCAACTCTCCTTTCAATTGGTTTTTGCCCCAACCTGAATAACCCAAGAAAAACCGAATTTTGGAATTGTTGGATGGTTCAGCTAATAAAAGTTCTTGAATTTGTTCGTACTCTCCACCGAAAAACAACTCGTCGTTTATTGGGATACTTCCTTCAATAATGTTTCCTAATGAATGAACATAGAACAAGCTTTGTGTTTCAACTGGTCCACCAACACTTATGCGCGCGTGATTGTCCGGAAAACTTTCGTCTACCTCATGTAAATCAACATCGAGATAGTTGTTTAAAACAAATCCAAATGTTCCATCATCATTATGATCACACAAGAGAATAACTGATCTTCTGAAGAAATCTTCATCCAAAAAAGGGTCAGAAATCAAAATATTACCCACCCGCGGTTGTTTGTTGTTCTTAAATGAAAGGTCGAGCACAAAATTAAATTTAGATTAAACAAAGAAAGTAAAAGAATTAGGATTTCAATCACTTCTTAAAACAAAAAAGGCATTCACTTATGAATGCCTTTTTTATTTGTATTTAATTTTAAAGCAAGGTTGTCGGGCAAACATATTCTGTTTTTGGAATCGTTGTTTCTGAAATATCAGCAAATCCACCTTCAATATCTGCAAAATCATCCCATCCTCGCGCTTTTAATATAGAAGCTGCAATCATACTCCTATATCCTCCAGCACAATATAAATAGAACTTCGTGTCTTTTGGTATCTCAGCTAAATGTTCGTTTATTTCGTTCAACGGAATATTCACGGCGCCTTTAACATGTTCAGATTCGAATTCACTGTTGCGACGTACATCTATTAAAATAGGATGAGTTGCGTAAATATTTTCTAGTTCTGTTGCTGAAATCCTGTTTACAACATCAACTTCTTTTTGGCTATTCGTCCAACTTTCAAAGCCACCTTCTAGATATCCAACGGCAAAATCATAACCGACTCTAGATAAACGAATGACTGCCTCTTTTTCTCTTCCTGGCTCAGCTATTAGAAGTATTTCTTGTTTGATATCAGGAATCATTTCTCCAACCCAATTTGCAAAACTTCCATCTAAACCTATATTGATACTGTTTGGAATAAATCCTTTCGAGAAATCTTCTGGTGAACGCGTGTCCAAAATCAACGCTTCCGTTTCATTTGCCACTAATTCAAAATCAGTTGGATTTAATGGATTACTCGCTCGTTCAATAACTACATCTAAACTTTCATAACCATGAATATTCATGAGCACATTTTTTGGAAAATACCCTGGAGGATTTGTCAAGCCTGTTAAAACTTCATTCACAAATTCTACTTTCGTCATATCTGGACGTAATGCATAATTCGTTCTTTTTTGATTTCCTAAAGTATCTGTTGTTTCTTTACTCATCTTTTTACCACAAGCGCTTCCTGCGCCGTGATTAGGGTAAATGATTAGGTCATCACTCAATGGCATGATTTTATTCCTTAATGAATCAAACAGATGTTCTGCTAATATTTCTTGAGTCAATTCAGCAATCACATGTTGGGCCAAATCGGGTCTCCCGACATCGCCGATAAACAAGGTGTCACCAGTAATTAATGCATGCTCTTTTCCATTTTCATCGATAAGCATATATGTCGTGCTTTCCATTGTGTGCCCAGGGGTATGAATAGCTTTAACAGAATAATCTCCTACCTTAAACAATTGATTGTCTGTTGCTATAACTGCTTCAAAATTTGGTTTTGCAGTAGGTCCGAAAACAATTTGAGAACCAGTCTTTTTAGCTAAGTCTAAATGACCACTTACAAAATCAGCATGAAAATGTGTTTCAAACACATACTTGATATGTGCATTGTCTTTTATTGCACGATCAATGTAAGGTTGAACTTCACGTAAAGGGTCAAAAATAGCAGCTTCGCCTTTTGATTCAATATAATATGCTGCATGTGAAATACAGCCCGTATAAATTTGTTCAATTTTCATGACTTCAACATTTTATTAATTAAAACAAATTTAGTGAGAGTCATTTCTTTTTAAAGTAATGTAAGTTGCTTTAAAATATGATTTTGGTCATGAAATGAACGGTTTACAAGAAAACAGGAGGCTTTCGAATATCAATTTTAGCATCTTGGAACATTGAGGATGTATTTCTTATGCTGAATAGAAAACTTTTGTTTCCACCGATTGGAGTCCAATAGAAAGATAAAGCCCAACAATGCATGTTACGA
>JBILYS010000113.1:0-5994 GCA_044377625.1 Crocinitomicaceae bacterium | reverse complement strand
CTTGCGTTCCGCCAAAATCAGAAAAGACAAATACAATAAATCCAAAGAACAAAATTACAGAAGTATAAATAATACTTAATCCAGTTTCACGAATTGAGATAGCTACACATTCTTTCAAGTCCCATTTTTTCATTTGCAGCTCTTGGCGATAGCGTGCAAGGAAATGTATCGTGTTATCTACTGTAATACCGAGAGCAATGGAAAATATAATTAATGTTGAAGGCTTTAAAGGGATATTAAACCAACCCATAATTCCGGCAGTGATAATCATAGGGATAATATTTGGGATCATTGAAATCACAACCATTTTAAAGGATGAAAACAATAAACTCATCAAAGCAGCAATAGAAATAATTGCAAATAATATACTTGTAAGAAGGTTCCATAACAAATACTGTGTTCCTTCAGAAACAACAACAGAGGTACCTGTTAATATTACACCATAATATTCTTGATCGATTGATTTTCGAAGTTGATCTTTAAAACTCGGTTTTGAATAATAAGCTTTAATTTTTTCTGGATCATTATCAAATTGAAATTGTAAATCACTGTTTTTTTGAGCGATTTCAGCAGTTAATGCGTTATATATATTTGAATAATTTTCGAATAATGAATCAATATATTCATTTTTCCCAGCATTAATTTTAGTGTACAATCTTTCAATGTCTTTTTTATCAGGATTCATGATACTATCAATCTTATTTCGGATAATGGCAACCTCATCTGCTACTTCATAAGAACCAATATCTTTCATTTGAGTTCGAACTCGCAAAATAAAATTTGTTGTATCAACTAATTCCTTTAAAGAAAAAGTAGAATTACTATTTGTAACATTAAAATTCTCAATGTATTTACTCAAACGCAGTCTGTCTCTTTTGGAAATAATAGTATATCGATCTGGATTATTGTCGTAATACGCCATGTTGATTACTTTGGTGAAATCAACAATCGAGATGCTTTTTGCGAAAAGTTGATCACTTGCCAACATTGCTTGGACTTCTTCAACTTTATTTAATGTGTTTTTACCAAACAATCGACCTTTTTCCTTGTAATCAATCATTACTTCGAAGGGAATAGCTCCGCCGAAATTAGATTCAATAAATTTAATGTCTTTTACAATTGGATCTTTTGGTGGAATATCACCAGTAAGATTTCCTGTAACATTCATTTTCACCATTCCAAATGCAGCAAATGCAGTTATAACAATAGTTACAATATAAATTAACGGTCTTTTATGTGCTGTTAAATAGACTAGTTTTTCCAACAAGCCTACAGCTAGTTTTCTATCTAAATGTTTTAAATGTCGTTCAGGTGGATTTTTCAAGAACGACGCAAAAATTGGAATTAAACACAATGACACAACATAACAAAGCATGATGTTAATTGTGGATATCATTCCAAATTCATAAAATTTTTCGGAGCTCGTAAACAAGAAAGTAATAAACCCAAGAGCGGTTGTTACATTTGTCAAAAACATTGCAATACCCGTTTTACTTACAACCCTTGTAAGCGCCTTCATCCTATTGCCGTGATGTCGATATTCTTGATGGTATTTGTTATAGAGATATATACAATTGGGAATACCGATAACAATCATTAACGGCGGAATTAATGCCATCATTGGAGAAACACCATAACCCATTGTTGCAATTGTTCCCATTGCCCAAATCACGGAGATACCAACAACAGTCATACATATCAAAACTGCTCTAAACGATCTAAAGAAAAAGTACATGAGAATTGATGTGATAAGCATTGATAGCCCAACAAAAATGAGCATTTCAGATTGAATTCTTTTTGCAATTATCACACGTAAATAGGGTAATCCTGCGAAATGAAATTTCCCAAAATCCTTTTCATATGTTATTGCTAGTTTTTGAATCTCAAGTACAACTTTTGATTTTACTCGATCCGATAAAAATCGCTCATCAATTTTTATCATCATTAAAGATGCGTTGGAGGAATCATTATATAAAACTTTATTATACAATGGGTTATTCTTTATTTCCTTTTCAATTGTTTCAATTGATTTTTCATGGAAATTTATATCAGAAAAAATACGACGAACTTCGAATTTATTTTCCTCTTTGTTATTGTGAATTGTAAATAATGTAGCTTCAGAAACGACCGATTCAACACCATTAAATTGCAAAATAGAATCACCTAACTCTTTCCACTTAAGGAATTTGTCTTTTGTATAGAGAGAATCGGTTTGAATTGCAAGAACAAAAGTTCCACCATCCTCACCAAATCTTTCTTTAAACGTATTATAGTTCTGTGTAGTTGGCGAATCTTTTGGTAAAATAATACCATATTTATTCTCCATTTTCAATCCTGTAGCAGCATGATAACCAAAATAAACGGTAATCAAAGTGATAATCCCCAGAATTAAAAATCGATTTTTAAGAATTAAATTCGCTAATTTATTCCACATTAGTGTAAATTATTTGTTCGTATAAGCCTCCAAAAGTAATGAAAATAAAGAAGAAGTCAAATTTACTAAGGTTTCAAATCCTCCTTCAACCATTCAAAAAATTCACTTTGCCAAACCAAACTATTTTGTGGGCTTTGAACCCAATGACTTTCTGTTGGAAAATACAAATACTTGCTTTTAATCCCTTTAAGTTGTGCCGCTTGAAAAGCTTGCATTCCTTCAGATTCAGGCACTCTGTAATCTAGTCCACCATGAATTACAAGTAGTGGAGTATTCCAATTTGCAACATAGTTATGGGGACTGTTAATTTTATAATTTTCTTTGTTTTCATCTAACCAATATGGTCCACCTTGATCCCAATTGGCAAAAAATAATTCCTCAGTCGTTCCATACCAACTTTCTAGGTTGAAAAGTCCGCAATGCGCAATAAACGTTTTGAAACGGTTCTCATGAATTCCTGCAAGCATGTAGACCGAATAACCGCCATAGGAAGCACCAACAGCTCCAAGTCGCGTTTCATCAACATACGGTTCTTGAGAAGCATTGTCAATTGCAGATAAATAATCTTTCATTGCTTGTCCTCCCCAATCTTTTGAAATAGCATCGTTCCATTCTTGACCAAAGCCCGGTAAACCGCGTCGATTTGGAGCAACTACGATATAACCTTGAGAAGCCATTAATGCTAAATTCCATCTATAAGAGAAAAATTGGCTCACGGCACTTTGGGGTCCACCATTGCAATATAACAACGCTGGATATTTTTTAGCTGGATCAAAATTGGGCGGATACACCATCCATACCAACATTTTTTTTCCGTCTGTTGTTTCTACCCAACGTTCTTCAACTTTTGGCATGGTTAACGTTTTCAATAAATCTTCATTCGAATGCGTAAGTTCTGTAACTTTTCCTTTTTTGAATGATACAGCGTATAAATCAGTTGGATTAACCATTGATTGTCTGCCACAATATAAATTATCGCCAAAAATTGAAATGCTTAAATAATCATATTGACCAGTTGTAATTTGACGGTATTTTGAAGTAGCAATATCCATTTCAAAAACATGAGCAGTTCCTTTAGTCACTGCAATAAAGTAAATCATTTTTCCAGAAGGATGCCAGGTAAAATCAGTAACGGATAAGTCTATCTCTTTCGTTAAATTTTTATCGTTTCCAGAACCATCACGAATAATAATGTTGTTTTTATCTGCTTCAAAACCATTTCGAGCCATGCTCAACCATGCCATTTGATCCATTGAAGAAAAAGCTGGATTGTTATCATATCCTAAATATCCTTCAGTTAACGTTCTAGTCTTTTTTGTGTCGATAGAATACTCATATAATTCACTATTGGTGCTTTGCGCAAAGTCTTTACCTTTTAATTTTTTCGACGTATAAACAACTTTTTTTGAATCATTTGAAAAACAAAATTGCTCACTTCCACCATGTGGAGGCAGAATTCCATCAAATGCTTCTCCATTTAGAATATCGACACCAATTGGCGCAATTGAACTCGGATTTGAAATTTGATGAATCATTAAATGTCTTTTTTTGTAATCATCAAAGTGATCCCAGTGGCGATACATTAAATCATCTTCAACACGTGCATTTGCTTTTGGAAGATCTGGGTATTTATCATTAACAGTTTGGTTAACTTTTATTGCTTCGATTGTCAGAACAAAACTTTCATTAGGCGCTAGTTTAAATCCTTCTAATTCTGCATCTATAAAGGTTGAAACCATTTGTTTTTCAGTTCCGTCAAAGCTCATTTTCCAAATTTGAATTCCGTCCTTTTCGGTTGACATAAACCAAATTTTATTGTTTCTCCCCCATTGAGCTTCGAATTCAGAAAAAGGCGTTTCAGTAATTTGTTTTGATTTATTCGTTTTTAAATCAAGGACATATAAGTCTGTATTTCCTTTATTTTCAGCCATATTAAATGACCGTTGGCTGTATAATAAATAATTTCCATCAGGAGAAACAGTACCACCAGAAACACGATTCAATTTCCATAAAATTTCTGGAGTCAATGTATTTTGAGCGTTTGCCACAAAAATTGAACAAACAATCAAAAAAGAAAATAATACCTTCATTTTTTTAACTTTTAGGAAAGTGAAGGTAGTAAAATCTAAAACACTAATTGGAATCTTGAATTGTTTTATTCTTTCGTGTCTTTAGAAAATAAGCAATCAAGGTGAAAAGTAAAATTGAAGAGCCTATTAATGAAAGTGTGAGTAAAAGATTCTCTTCTATTGAAACGTCACGCATTGACATAAAAACAAAGGCATTTAAGCCTAGAAGCGCAGTAATCATCAAGCGTTGAAACCATTTTATTCCTTTCATTGAGAGACTGATAGTTGGAATAAATATATAAAAAATATTACTTAATAATAAATTTCTAATAAAATTGGTTTGTTTGATTTGGAGATGTATTTATCCAACTGCAAAAAGTAATTTTCAGAAACCATTGGACAACCAAGACTGTTGCAAATTGGATAGGATTGCTCACTATCTGGAATGCAACTATAACGATGTAATACAACTGATCTTTCATATGCTTTATTGTTCGTTTCGTCCAATCCATGTAATTTATATGATTTCCCAAATGAACCGACATATGAAGTACCTATTTTATATTTACCAAGAGAACTACAATAGGAATTTGGTACGTTACTAAATTTTAAACTGTCGACATAATCAGTTTCAGAGCCACTTCCATGTGCGACCAATGCTTTGCTAATTGCTTTCATGGAATCCAAATCATAAACGAACAATCGATATTTACCTGAACTTTGGCGCATGTCAATTAAAACAACTAAATTTTGATTGTAGGATGAATGGGATTTTAAATAAGTTTTTAGGGCTAAGGCCTTTTGATTCATTCTCTCGTATATGGGCAAACTGTCATTCACAACATTAAGAGATTCATCACTTTCTTGTATTCCAGTCTGTCCTTGAACACAGGAGCAAAGAAAAACAAAACCAATTAATAAATTAAAATAAAGAATTACTCTCATAAAGCTGAAGATTCAATGAAGCTAGAAAACGCTCAATTGATTGAAAGTAACATTTTTTAAAAATGAAATAATAAAAAGGAAACTAAAAAAAGTTAAAATTCTTTTTGACGAAGAATCTCTGCCATTTCTTGTTGTAATTTCTGAGCTTCAACACCAGCTTTTTCAGCAAAATCAAGTCCATTAGAAGCGTAAATAATTCCACGAGAAGAATTCACAAGTAAACCACAATCTTTGTTCCATCCATAATTTGCAACGTCAACTAAAGAACCTCCTTGCGCTCCAACTCCTGGAACTAAGAAAAAATGGTTTGGGACCAATTTACGCACTTCACCAATACCTTCAGCGCGTGTTGCACCAACCACATACATAAGATTCTCTTCTGTTCCCCAAGCACTTGATTTACGCAATACTTTTTGATATAATTTCTCTCCTTTAAGATCCGTCATGAATTGAAAATCAAGCGCTCCTTTATTTGAAGTTAACGCCAATAAAATCACCCATTTATTCTCAAATTCAAGAAAAGGTGTGACACTGTCTTCACCCATG
>JBILYS010000140.1:0-5390 GCA_044377625.1 Crocinitomicaceae bacterium | reverse complement strand
TACAATTGTTCCAAATTCTCTGCCTTGGACCGGTGTTTATTTTGATGGTGTTCCTGTTCGAATTACAGCTGTTGCAAATCCAGGATATACCTTCATGAATTGGCAAAATAATACGTGTATTCCAGGTGGAGAATTATTGAATAGTAGTATTCTTCTGAATATTCCAACCGATGATACATTTACTGCTGTATTCTCTGGAACAGCAGAGCCATTAGCTGTTACAATTTCTGAAATTCATTACAATCCGGATATGACAATAGATGGAGGGAATTGGATTGAATTGCATAATTATAGCTCAACAGATTTAGATTTAACAAATTGGTCAGTGAAGTCAAAGAATTTTTGGGATAAATATAAATTTGATGACCAAACCATTATTCCAGCTGGAGGCTATTTAGTGGTATGTCAAGATACAGCGTCATTTGCATCAATTTATCCATCTGTGACTAATTTTGTTGGAGCAACAGGTTTTCCTTGGAGTAATAAATATGATTCAATTCAAGTTTATAATGCTTTTAATCAAGTAGTTTTGAATGCAATTTACCATGATAGTGCTCCATTTCCTGAGTGCGCTGATGGTTGGGGTAGAACGTTGGAAAATAAATATACTCAAAGCATGCAACTGGATTCGAGCAGCTGGTACTGTGGTTGTATTGGTGGTTCTCCCGGTAAAGCTTATTCGCCATGTCAAGAGTCAATATCATTTTCTGAAGTCAACTATAATAGCGTAGAGACGAATTACTATACTGGTGATTGGGCTGAAATTAGAAATAATACAAATCAATCTATAAACCTGAGTTTGTACACTTTCAAAGATTCTAAAAACGATCATATTTACGAATTACCTAATGTGACAATCGAACCAGGAGGTTTCTGGGTAATGGGCAATGATCTTAATCGTTTTGCTGCCCGTCATGAAATGGTGGAAAATGTTTCCGGAATATTTGATTTTGGTTTAGCGAATAAGGATGTTTTAAGACTATTTGATGATCAAGGAATCCTAATTGCTAGCGTGTTGTATAATTCTATAGAACCATGGCCAATAGCGCCTTCAAACAGCGATTATACGTTGGAGTATAATTATATGAATGGGTATATGGATCCAACTCTTTCAACTTCGTGGTTTGTTGGTTGTGAAGGAGGCTCACCGGGAAGAGCATATTCACCTTGTCCAGTTTTACCTGATGATTTAAATGGATTCCTTTATCCAAATCCGACGAATGATTTTATTAATGTTGTGTTTAACAATGCAGACAATTCTTCAAATAGCACTGACTTGCAAATTGTCGATTTAAATGGAAGGTTGGTTTATAAAGAGACAGTTTATGCAATTGAAGATATTGTTGGAAAAGAATTAGATGTGAATGACTTGCGACATGGAATGTATTTTATCCAAATTATTCAAGCGGGTAGAACCGTTCAATTGCCGTTTGTGAAGATTTAGAAATTACATAACTTATTTGTTGATTTCAAGTAAATATATATTATATTTATATTTTATAAATATAATATACAAATATGGCTACATTTACAAGTACTCTTCCTGATGATTTATTGCATGTTCTTGCCGAAAAAGCAAAAGCACTGTCTATTCCAAAAAATAAATTAATCGAAAAAGCATTAAGAATCTATTTAGATCAGTTAAATCGCGCGGCTTATGTTAAGTCGTATAAGCTTTTGGCAGAAGATATCGATATTCTGCAAATTGCTGAAGAAGGAATGGAAGATTACATGAAGGATTTAGATGTATGAAACAAGGTGAAATTTGGAATACAAACCTAAATCCGAGCCAAGGAAGTGAACAAGCTGGATTTAGACCTGTTGTAATTATTAGTGGGAATTTAATGAATGATTTAACGAACTTAGTTATATGTTGCCCACTAACAACAAAAATCAAAAATTATCATGGCAACGTAATTTTGGAACCATCAAAATTGAATGGCTTGAATGATAATTCAGAAATTCTGACTTTTCATATTCGTTCGCTTTCAAAGGATAGGTTGAAACAAAGAATAGGTAAAATATCGGCTTTAGAGTTGAAAGGAATTCAGAATTGTTTACTTGATATCTGGAAATATTAACGACAAGTTGATTCATTAATTTAATAATTGTCGGGAAGATGTGGGGAAAGAAAAAAGGCTAAATCATTTATTTACAACGATTTAGCCTCTAAAGAAAAGTGCCCACGACTGGATTCGAACCAGCACACCACTGAAGGCACCAGCCCCTCAAGCTGGCATGTCTACCAATTTCACCACGTGGGCATTGTCAATTTTATTGAATTGGGTGTACAAATATAACCCATTTTGGAAGTTTTTGTTTGAAAATTCGTTTACTTATCTAAAATTGTTCAGACTCTTGTCACTAAAAAAAATCAACTATCTTCGCAGTGATATGAAAGTAGTTTTCACATGCTGTTTTGTTTTAATTGTTCAATTGTGTTTTTCACAAGGAATATATCCTGAATTGACATCTAGAGTAGGTGATTATGAAACACCAATATTAGAGAAAAGAGTTGAAAACATATACCGGAATAAACTTAAAAGCAATCCAAAAGAGGAGCTGAATCTTAAATTATGGAAACTTTATATTTATGATTCACTTGGAATTACAGGTAAAGCGGATACATTGTCAATGGAATTGGTTAAGAGTGAGATTGCATATAAATACTTAGAATCATCAAAAATTTTCGCAAGACTTGGGAATATTGAAGTTGAAAATAATGAGTTCAAAAAAGCAATTTCTTATTATCATTTTGGGTTAAAAATTGGACGGAAATTTAAGGATGTTAAAACGATTGGCTCATTTCAAAGAATGATTGGTACCTCTTATTTGAAATTAGTCCAAAACAAAACGGCTGAACAATATTTAAGGGAATCACTCTCATCCTATAAATCAATAAATGATTCTTTGGGAATGGCAAATGCTTCTATTAGTCTTGGAAATGCAATGAAAACTCAAGAGAATCTAAAAGAAGGTATTAAATATTACCAAATGAGTCTTGATTTAGCAAAAAAGTTAAATAACCAACGATTAATAGCAGGTAATTATAATAATTTAGGAAGTATAGAACGCAGGCAAAAGAATTATAAAAAAGCATTGGATTATTTTTTCAAGGCTTTAGATATGAATTTAAAAAGCAATAATCAACAATGGCAATCCTTCAATCTTCATAATATTGCAATGACCTATGAGGACATGCAACAGTACAACAAAGCGATTGAATTTTTTAAAAAGTCAAATGATATAAAAATTGAGATTGGAGATTCTCTATCGCTTGTTTCTGGTTACGAAAGCTTAAGCTCAGCTTATGAGAGGGTAAATGATTTTGAAAATGCATATGAATTTTTAAAAATGCACATTAAATTAAAAGACACCTTGAATTTAGTGGAACAAGCTAATTTGTTAAAAACATTAGAAGCAAAATATCAATCTGCACAAAAGGAATCTGAAATTTCTCACTTGAAGATGACAAATGAGTTAGAAGAAGTAAAACATCAAGGATTAGAAATGAAAGCTGAAAAAAATGCTAATCTTCTTTCACTTGCCATTTTTGCTGGATTGATATTATTGGGAGGCGTAGGATTACTCTTGAAAGCTAATAAGTCTCGCCGCAAAGCTAATGATTTGTTGAATTCAAAAAATGAAATTATTGGTAGTGCAAACTCTGCGTTGCAAAGTGCACTGAATGAACTTTCAGAAAAGAACAGAGAAATCATTGATAGCATAAATTATGCTACTTATATTCAACGGGCAACTTTACCGAATATCACACAACATACCTCGGATATGTTGCAGTTTGAATTGTTTTTTGCTCCAAAAGACATTGTTAGCGGTGATTTTTATTTTTCGTATCAATTATATAATCGATCTATCTTTGGTGTCGCTGATTGCACTGGACATGGCGTGCCTGGAGCGATGGTGTCATTAGTTGGGATGAATTCTTTGGAGAAAGTTATTCGTGAAGAAAAAACCATCGATACGGGAGAAATGGTTGAATCTTTGAATCAATATGTTTTGGAGAGTTTAGGACATGGAAGTGAAGAGATTAATGACGGTATGGATTTGAGTTTTTGTCATTTAGATCATGAAAACAATTTATTACATTTCACAGGTGCAAATCACACGGCTTATATTATTCGAGAGAATAAAATTGTTGATGAAAATATTTTTAATGAATATGTTCAACAAAAAGGCAGAACTGATTTATTGACTTTAATATCTTTGAATGGAACACGAAGACCTATTGGGAAATCTCATTCAATAATACCATTTAATGAAGTGATTTTCAAATTGCACAAAGGAGATCGAATCGTTTTATTTTCTGATGGTTATGCTGATCAAATTGGCGGGGATTTCTCTAAAAAGTTAAAAAAAGGAGCTTTACTTGATTTTATTTTGAACTCTGGTAATTTGTCAGTTTCCAACCAATTAGATTTTATGAAATCCAATTTCAATTCTTGGAAAGGGAAACACGATCAAGTTGATGATGTATGTATGTTGTTCGTCGATATTAAAAGTTGATTTCCTCCTCACTAAACCTCACATCTTCCATAAAAGCGAGTTTAACCATTTGACCGATTTCAATCGTGTAATACCCAAATTCTTCAGAAATCACACCAATCAATTGATAAATACCTTTTCCATAAAAAGGATATTTCCGTGCTGTTTCTGGGAAATGAACAGTGTCCAAAATATCGCCATTTCGATCGATAAATGTCCCGAAATACATTGGTTCACCTTTGCCAGTGCGTGATTGTTTCAGCGCTACCAAATACCCATAAGTTGTAATTCGCAAGCCTAAAAATTGATGAACTTCTTTTGATAACGTATGAATTGGAATCTCTTCTGCAAGCAATTCAAAAGGGTTACACAAGGGAAATCCCAATAACTCCATCTGCTCAAAAGCTAACTCCAATGATGATTCTGTCAATGTGGGTAAATTGAATTCTTTTTGCTCTTGTTCAAATAAAAGAGGAACGATATTCTTTTCCTTCGCTTTGTTATGGTATAAATGCGCTTTCCACAACAACGCTTTCCTGTTTTCCGGAAAATCTCTTAAACCACCAATTCTAATAATTAGAACCAATTGTTCTAATGGAATAAATACACGTTTCACAAGGTCTTCAAAGTTCTTGAATTCCCCATAATTAATGCGCTCTTCCAGAACTGAGACAATGAGTTTGCTTTCAATTCCACTGACTAAAATAAAACCTAAAACGAGTTCCTTTCCATTCATTACACATTCATACGAGCCATTGTTTATGGATGGTGCAGTAATTGTCGCTCCCCATGTTCTTGCTTCGTGTACATAGATTTCTGTGCGGTAATAACCTCCAAAATTATTAATTGTAGCCGTCATGTATTCAAGCGGATAATAGGCTTTTAAA
>JBILYS010000112.1:0-6073 GCA_044377625.1 Crocinitomicaceae bacterium | reverse complement strand
AGGTGCTTTGTTGTTAGTTTCAGATCAACCAATGACACCGGAAGGCGTTAAGACGGATAAAAGCGATACAGCTGTAACGTCAAAATTTGTTGATAATCATTTGAAAATTGGAATTGAATCATTGAAGCAATTAATCAATAACGGGAATACAGTAAAGCATTTACGTTATTAATGATAAGTAAATTCAAATTATACCTATTAGGTTGGGTTACATTAATTGTATTTCCAATTCCTGCTTATTTTGCAGTGCATTACCTCAAAGATGTGCAATGGGAATCATTTATCCAACTTGACAAAATAGCTCCAATTCCAATATTGTATGGGTTGGAATTCGGTATAATTTACGCATTTATTGCTTCTATTATTCTTAAGTCCCCTGTTTTCAAGTCAATACCATTAGGAATAGAGCAATTGATAAAAGGCTTAAAAATCAATTTTATTGATGCGATATTTCTTTCACTTTGTGCAGGAATTGGAGAAGAATTATTGTTTAGAGCTGGGATGCAAACCTTTTTTGGTGTTTGGATTACATCCTTTTTTTTTGTGGCAATTCACGGTTATTTCAGTCTAATAAACATCAAGAAATCGTTGTATGGATTGGTTGTATTGCCGTTTATCATTTTAATTTCTTTAGGATTTGAACATTTTGGACTATGGTTCAGTATTGCAGCGCATTTTTCGTATGATTTGGTGTTGTTTGTAGCGATGATTACAGAGAAAGAAGATTGATTTTTAGCAAATTTTCAACACTCAATATAGCAAAATTGTAAAATAGTAATATTACGTAGAACGTCCATTTTTACTATCTTCAAAGAGCCTTAAGTTAGACTCCCAATATCCATTAAACCACAATTGACGAAAATTATGAATGATTGAAACATAAATCATTGCCACAGATGCACAGATTATGTTCTTTCAACAGAAGCTGTTCTATAAAGAAACAAATTAGTCATTCGAAAATAGCACAAAAATAATCAGTGAATCTCTGGCTGATATTTTTAGACCTACAAGGAAAATGCACTCTTTGCCTATCTTTAACCTTTTGTTGAGAACAAAAAAAAATTATTTCTGAATAATCGTCAATCGATTCGTTTGTTTCACATACAAGCACATCGGAACAACTGTTCGCATATCGATTTCCAATACTTCTAATAACCTCAAATCGCAAAAGGATTCTGGAATTAAAACTAATTGCCCTGCACCAGCTGCATACACTTCTTTTAGACCGCTTATATTCCCTAAATTTTCAGGAAGTTCAGTGAGATTATTTCTATTCAAGTGCAAAAATTTCAGCTGAACACAATTTCCAAGTGAATCAGGCAGACTATCTAACCAATTATACTTCAATTGCAGCATTTCCAGGTTTTTCAAATTTCCTATTTCATTGGGAAGACTTTTCAATTCATTTTGATTTAAAATAAGCTGATCTAAGTTTTCCAAAAGTCCAATTTCAACTGGTAATTCTGAAATTTCATTGTATTGAACGGATAGAATTTTCAAATTTTTCAATAAGCCAATTTCTTTTGGAAGCGTTTTTAAATTATTTTTTCCGATATACAGTTCTTCCAAATTTTGAAGTTCCCCGATTCTAAAAGAAATCGAATCCAAGGAATTGCCATATAATTTTAACGTTTTAAGATTCTTTAATTCGTAGACATACATTGGGATTTCGGTAAGATTTTTTCGACTTAAATTCAAACTAGTTCCACTATCAACAACAGTTGCTATTGTGCTACAAGAGGTGATTGTCAACAATAAAATCGATAGAATTCCTATAATGGAGCGAATCATCTTCTAAAAATACACAATTCCTTGTTTTAAAAAAGGTTAAATCGTGTAATTCCTAACGTGTTTTTTCTTATTTTAGCATGATTATAAATAAAGGCATGTTTGTTGCAAACGAATAAGTCAATCAAAAATAAGAACTATGAAAATGTTAAATGTATTATTTGTTGGTATCGCTTTAATGATCGGTACAACTGCTGTTTCTGCTCAAGAAACTGTAAAGAAAACTGCTCAAGAACGTGCTGACATGCACACGAAGCACATGACGAAAGCACTATTATTAAATCCAGATCAAGTTTCTAAAGTTGCTGAGTTAAATCTTGGTGTTGCGAATAAAAATGAAGCAATTCGCAAAGATGTGAACATGACTCAGGAAATGAAAAAAACTTATATTCAAGGAAATCTTGAAGGACGTAAAGCCCAATTGAAGTTGATTCTTAATGCAGAGCAATTCGCAAAATTTGAAGCTCAACAAGCTAAAAAGACAGAAAAGAAAGTCGAAAAGAAATCCAAAAAAGTAAACACTGCACCTCCTGCAGTTGAGGTAATGGAAGAATTATAATAATTAAGTAAATAGTATACTATTTAAAAAGTCCGCTCTCGCGGACTTTTTTTTGATTAATATTTTCACTTCAACTTTTCGCCAAATACTTTTCGGAATTTTTCAACTTTAGGACGCACAACAGATTGACAATACATGTTCTCAGGGTTAAGAGCCAAATAATTTTGGTGATAGGCTTCGGCCTTATAGAAATTAGTAATCGGAACTATTTCAGTTACAATTGGTTGTTCCCAAACTTCTTCTTTTGTTAAGCGAGCTTTATATTCTTCCGTTATTCTTTTTTGTTCTTCATCGTGGTAAAAAACAACAGAACGGTATTGCGTTCCAATGTCATTTCCTTGTCGGTTTAATTGTGTTGGATTATGTACAAACCAAAATACTTCTAACAATTCTTCAAAAGTTATTTCCTCATCGTTATATATAATGCGAGCAACTTCTGCATGGCCAGTTTTACCTTCACATACTTGATTATATGTTGGATTAATCGTTTGTCCTCCAGCATAGCCTGGATAAACTTCCACTATCCCCTTCATTTCAGCATAACACGCTTCAATACACCAAAAACATCCTGCTCCAAATGTTGCTTCTTTTATCATACTTTAATTAATTTGGAATTCATAATTCATAATTCATAATTCATAATTCAACCTAGCAAATTTAAACGAGTTTAAAGAATAAAACGAGTTAAAAACAAATAATTCAACTATTCAGCTTTCGACTGTAAAGAATAGCAGTACTTTTGCACGCATGTCAAGTAATTACAGCAAGAATTTTTGGATTTTGTCGTTTGCAATGTTTCTATTTATGACAAGTTTCAATTTGATCTTGCCCGAATTGAATCACTTCATTACAGATCTTGGTGGAGCAAATCACAAAGGATTGATAATTACTTTATTTACCATTTCAGCAGCGGTCTCTCGGCCTTTTTCGGGTAAACTTTCTGACACAATTGGCAGAAAAAAAGTAATGATTTATGGTTTAATCATTTGTTTCATTGTTTCCCTTTTATACCCACTTTCACTTTCAGTTTGGTTTTTCCTTGGTCTCAGATTTCTACACGGATTTAGCGCTGGCTTCTTACCAACAGGAGCAACAGCTATGGTAACAGATTTACTTCCGACCGAAAGTCGCGGACAAGGAATGGGAATTTGGGGAACTTTTATTTCTCTTGGAATAGGCGTTGGTCAATGGCTAGGTTCATTTATTTATAACGAATGGGGAATGAATAACCTGTTCTTATTTTCTAGTTTTATCGCAGTGATTTCAGGAATTTTAATCCTTTTTGTAAAAGAAACGCTCGAAAAAACAGAAAAATTCAAACCACAATTACTTCAAATAACCTTAAAAGATGTTTTTGAGCCAAGTGTTCTTCCTGCAGCCATGGTAATGTTTTTAACAGCAACGTGTTCCGGAATAATCTTCGTTTTAACTCCAGATATATCTGCTTTCCTAGGAATTGAAAACAAAGGATGGTTTTTTGGAATTTATGTCCTATCGACAATTCTTGTCCGATTATTAACAAGTTCTTTATCCGATAAAATTGGACGCCGAAAAACGTTAATCATTGGGATTCTTTTCTTAATTGCAAGTATGATATTGATTGGCTATGCTAAAGATTGGAAAGCATATTCAACTGCTGCAATAGTTTTTGGAATTGCAACTGGAATTTCGAGCCCAACATTATTTGCTTGGACAGCAGATTTATCACATCCTGCAAGACGTGGAGTTGGAACAGGAACAATGTTTATTGCTTTAGAAATCGGAATTATGGTTGGGGCTTTTTCAACTATTTTAACCTATAACAATACATTAGAATCGATTACCAACGGATTTTTACTAGGAGCATTAATGGCATTTTTAGCTTTAGTTTATTTGTTTTGGCATTTAAAAAACCGATCATCTCACACGTGAGTTTTTTCAATCTTCAAGTACCTTTTAACTAAATAATGTCCCAAATAAATTAGTGGCGTTAATGCAATTGCGATTATTAATTTCAAAAAATAATTTGTTGGAGCAATTTCCAGGAAGTCATTGAAAGAAAGCGTACCCGGCAAGACAAACCCTACATATAAAACAACAATTGTATCTACCATCTGCGAAATTACTGTACTGCCTGTGCTTCTTAACCAAATAAATCTGTTTCCAGTTTTGTTCTTAATCCAATGAAAAATTGTTGCATCCATCAATTGAGAAAATAAAAAAGCAGCAATACTTCCAACTATTACCATTTGAGCCTGACCAAATACTTTGGTAAATTCAGCATCTGTTGCTAAGGTAGAACCTGGAATTTCTTTTGCGGGAAGATGTAACGCTAATGTTACAATTAAAAAGCAATAAGCAATTAAGATGGCGGTAATCCAAGAGATTCTGCGAACTGCCTTTTCACCATAGAATTCATTCAACAAATCCGTCAAGATAAAAACCACTGGCCAAGGTAAAACTCCTACAATTGTGACAAAAGGACCAAAATTAGAATCACCAACAGAAAATGTTAATGGTATTTCGATAAGTTTATTACTAATTAATTCAGCCGTAATTGCATTTGTTACAAACAAGCCAACCAAAAAGACAAAAAGCCATTGTCTTCGCTGATTCCATTTTGATTCTTCTACGGTATTTTCCAAAAGGTTATTTTATATTAAGCTAAAGTATAACTTTTGAATTGATATTAAGAATTGTAAAAAACAATGGGATATAAAAAATATTATGATTGAAAATTCTCGAATTCTCGAATTCGCGAATTCACAATATGTCGAACCTAATTTCTGATTAAAACTCAAGAATAAAAGTAGCGTTGATTCTGTATTCCAAAAAAAATGAAAAAGGAATTTAAAATATTACTCTCTCACACCGTAATCCAAACGTTTTGCCTTAATAAAGCGTGGGATATAATATTTACTCGTGTTAAACGTATTTATTGCCACACCTCCAGATGCAGAATGAATAAACTTAATTGCTCCAGGAGAAACTTCAACAACCATCGCAACGTGTCCTACTTGGGTTGAATGTACATTACTTCCTTTAAAAAACATTAAATCTCCAGGTTGGATATCCGCCAATTTTACCGTTTGACCAAATTCTGCCAAACCATAACTTGTGCGTGTTAATTCAAAACCAAAATTCCCAAAAATATAATTGATAAAACCCGAACAATCAAAACCCGAAGGAGTCATTCCGCCATAGCGATAAGGTGTTCCTAAGAATTTCTTTGCATAGGATATTAGGTCATCAACTTGTTGGCTGTTCTTGTGTATTATTGTGTCCGATTTGGCAATTGTATCAGACACTGCTACAAGAACACTGTCTTTACCAACAGTTTGACTAAAGGAACTTAAAGAGATAAAACACCCTAAAAGCAACAAATATTTTAATATGAATGTGTAACCGTGCATTGCGATTGCAAAAATATAACTATTTTCGGGATTCAATCAATTTTACATTTTGGAGGAAATCGATATAAAACAGTTAACAAAACTATATTACACCATTGGTGAGTTGTCTGACATGTTTAACGTGAACGCTTCTCTTATAAGGTTTTGGGAAAAAGAATTCAACTTAATTCAGCCTAAAAAAAGTAAGAAAGGTAATAGAATGTTCACTCCTAAAGACATTGAAAATTTTAACAAGATTTATAATTTGGTTAAAACAAATGGCTACACATTGGAAGGTGCAAAAAAAGCGTTGACTGAAAAAAACACTCCCTTAAAGGCTGTTTCTTCTCCGATC
>JBILYS010000409.1:0-6086 GCA_044377625.1 Crocinitomicaceae bacterium | reverse complement strand
TCAACAGCAATTTTTATTGATTGAACTGTTTTCTCAATATTCGAAACCATTCCACGCATCACACCAAGGGATTCACTTTTCCCCATAGATAGAATTTCAATTTTACCATGTTCGTTTTTCTTACCAACGAAACAAGCAATCTTCGTAGTTCCAATATCAAGTCCAACAATAATCTCTGCCATATTCTTTTTATTTTTCTTCAATATACCCCTCAACAGTCTTACAAACGATTTGTTTTTTGTACTTCAAACTGATTTCTTCGTACTTATCCCAACCTTCGTAAGGAATTGCTTCCTTGTAAAATATCTTCAATTTCTTAAACTTCTCTCTAACTTCTTCATCAGTGAAAGCAGATCCGAAAATAATTTTTTGACCACCAACCAGCGGTATCAGTACAAAATCACCGTCTTTTTTCAAATGAATTTGGCCTATGAGAGACTGCATCAATGGATCATTGCAAACATAATTGGAAATACGATACACATCATCTAATTTTCGAATACTTTTCAAGGTATCGTTGTTAATAATTTTATCGACAGAAACAGAGTTTATTCGATCTTTAATATAGCCTGTAACAACCACAACTCGAGCAGTATGCAAGTTCGACGATTTCATCACAAAACCATCCTCATCTAAGTAAAAATTCTCATCGTATTTGTTGAAAACTCTCGCTATCGGTTTTCGGACGTCAACATCTATTTTCCAAGTGCTTCCAATTTTTGTAAAAACCCGTGCGTCTTTCACTTCAGACATTGATTTTATGTACTTTTCAATGGCTGCAATTTTCAATTCTTGGTGTGCTTGTCCATTAAAAATGAATCCTTTTCTTTTTAAACGCACATATAATTCGTCTTCGGTAAGAAACGCGCTTTCACCTTTTACATGAATTACAATTTCTGGTTTGCTTAAAACGGTTTCACCTTGCGTATTTTGAACCATTGATAAAAGCACTAGAACAGTAATTCCAAATAAAATCCAGACAATTCTTTTGATCCAAACTCTCATAAAAGTGCCTTTTTAAGTGGTTCAACAATACGATCGATATCACCCGCTCCAATAGTCAGAATCACGCCGTTTTCAACTTTACTCAAGTGTGAAATTGCAGCTGTCGGATTCATGACACTTTTCTCTTTACAGCTTATTTCTTGTAACAACGCATCACTTGTTATTCCTTCAATTGGTTCTTCTCGAGCTGGATAAATTGGCAATAAAATAACTTCATCTAACTTTGAAAGTTCAAGTGCAAAACTTTCAAAAAAATCGCGTGTTCGTGAAAACAAATGCGGTTGAAAAACACCCGTAATTCTTTGACTTGGATACAACAACCTAACAGATGAAACCAATGCTTCTATTTCAGTTGGATGGTGTGCATAATCATCAATATACACCAAATCATTTGTCTTTATTTGATATTCGAATCTTCTTTTAACGCCCTTGAATGATTTTAATCCGTATCGTATTTCAGCTTCTGAAAGCCCTAAAAATTGTGTCAACGCAACACAAGCAATAGCATTTTCAGCATTATGAATTCCTGGAATTCCAAGTTCTACTTCAGATAGATTTCCATTTGGAGTTCTAACATCAACAAGAAATTTTCCTTCATTAAATTGCAAATTGAAACCTGAATAATCTGCTGTTGTTGAATCAATTGCATAGGTGATTGTCTTTGCTTTTGATGCAACATCCAATCCTTCTTTCTTGACTAAACAGCCATTTTCATTGATTAATTCAGTGTATTTTTGAAACCCTTCTAAAAAAACTGCTGCGCTACCGTATATGTCTAAATGATCCGGATCCGTTGACGTAACGATTGAAGCAAAAGGCGTCAGTTTTAAAAATGAACGATCAAATTCATCTGCTTCAATAACGGTGTATTCACTTTCTGTGTTGATCAACAAATTCGAATTGAAATTCGTTGCAATTCCGCCTAAAAAAGCATTGCATTTTAAAGTTGATTCATTTAAAATGTGTGCCAGCATTGAGCTTGTGGTTGTTTTTCCATGCGTTCCGGCCACACCTAATCCTTTTGAATGTCGCGTTATTAAACCCAAAACTTCAGAACGTTTAAACAGGTTTGCCTGTTGTTCTTTAAAGAATCCTAATTCTCCGTGATTTTTTGGAATGGCTGGCGTATAAACAACAAGTGTCGTTTCGATTTCTTTGAATTGACTCGGGATTTCCATCCCCAAATCATCAAAATGGACTTTAATCCCTTCTTTTTCTAATTCCTCCGTTAACGTTGTCGCTGTTTTATCATAACCTGCAACTTCTAATCCAATTGCATTAAAATATCTCGCCAAAGCAGACATTCCAATCCCTCCTATTCCAACAAAATAGACGCTTTTGAATTTTGACAATTGTATTGAATTAAGTCGCTCCATTTAATTCTTTGCAATTTTTTCTATTTCATCAACAATATGTTCTGTCGCATCAGGTCTTCCCAACTTTGTGATTTCATCAATAAGTTTCATTTTCTCTTGCTCATTTGAAATAAGCTCGATTGCAGTGGGAAATAAATTATCAACTGCTTCTTTGTCTTTCACCAACATTGCTGCATTTTTAGAAACCAATGCCATTGCATTTTTCGTTTGATGATCTTCTGAAACGTTGGGAGAAGGAACAAGAATTGTAGGTTTTTTAATCAGACAAAGTTCAGATACAGAAATAGCACCAGCTCTCGAGATAATGATATCAGCAAGTGCATACGCTAAATCCATTCGATCGATGAATTGAACTAATTTTATATTAGGATCATGCTTTCCTTCTAATTGTTCGCTTAGACTAGAGAAGTAGTATTTTCCACATTGCCACAATACTTGAACATCTTTTTCTATGATTAACTTGTAGTGATTCATCATGGATTCGTTCAGGGTTCGAGCACCTAAACTTCCTCCAATGATTAAGATTGTTTTCTTATTCGAATCTAATTTATAGTAGTCAAACGCTTCTTGTCTTTTTCCTTCAATATGAACCATTTCAAAACGAACAGGATTTCCCGTAAAAGTGATTTTATCTGCTGGAAAAAAGCGATCTAAACCATCATACGCTGTGCAAATGGAAGTTACTTTTTTAGCTAACAGTTTATTTGTTTTACCCGGAAATGAATTTTGTTCTTGAATCAACGTTGGAATTCCTAATAATGTGGCAGCTTTTAATGTTGGTCCACTGGCATAACCTCCAACACCAATTACTACTTGAGGATTGAATTTTTTTAGGATCCCTCTAGCTGTCCATAAGCTCTTAATTATTTTAAAAGGCAATAAAAAATTCGAAAAAGTAATTCTTCGTTGAAATCCAACGATTGTTAACCCAACAATTTTGTATCCTGCTGCTGGAACTTTTTCCATTTCCATTTTGCCAATAGCACCAACAAATAATACTTCAACCGACGGATTCCGTTTTTTTATTTCATCGGCAATTGCAATCGCTGGAAAAATATGTCCCCCAGTTCCGCCTCCTGATATGATAACACGTTCTAATTTCATGCTGATACAAATGCGTTTGATGATTCTTCTTCCTTATTTCCTTTGTCCTGTTTATAGGCGATACTTTGAACAATTCCAATCGCCACACAGGTCATTATTAATGCTGATCCACCCATTGCTAATAATGGCATATTTTGTCCTGTCACAGGAAAAATCCCAGTACAGACTAACATATTAACAGAGGCTTGACTTAACAATAAAATCCCAATACTTAAACACGTATAGGTTTCGAACATGCTTTCCGCTCGGAGTCCAATTTTAATAATTCGGTACAATAAAATGAGGTAGAGTAGCATTAAAACAATTGCGGCAATCAATCCGAATTCTTCGACAAAACTTGAGTAATAAAAATCGGCATATGCTTCAGGAGTATACTCCTTTAGTTTTCCATCACCTACACCTTGACCGAAAATGGAACCGTGATAAATTCCTAGTTCGGCATTCATTGCTTGCGCATTTGCTAGAACATTGTCATCATCGTTATCCATTCGATTCATGATTCTATTTTCCCACGTTGAATAACGCGGTAACAAATTTAATGCTGGTGCAGCAAGGTGTAAGCCGATTACTAATCCCATTAAAACTATACCACTAGAAATAGTTAAAAAGATTTTAGTCAGTGGCACTTTTCCTAAAAAAAGTAAGGTAAGACTTATGGCAAATAAGATTCCAGCTGTAGAGAAATTATCCTTAACAATCAATCCACAAATAACAATAACAGGCAGGATAACGGGCCAAAAACCATCTTTCCAACTCTTCAACTGGTCCTTTTTTTGCACTAATAATCTTGAAACATAAATCAACAATGCCAATTTGGCAAAATCGGAAGATTGGAATGTTAATCCAACAAATGGAACTTGAATCCACCGACCTGCACCATTCATTTCTTTACCAAAAAAGAAAGTAAACAGCAATAAACCAACTGCCATATAAAAACTAAACTTCGACAATTGCCAGATATATTTTGAATCCTTTTTATGGATCCAATACATAATTACGAGTCCTATGGCGATATAAATAAAATGTTTAAAAAGGTATTTAAAGGGAGTCCCGCCTTCAATTTTCACAAGAATTGGAACAAAACTATAAACACTTACTAAAGAAAAAGCAAGCATCAATAAAGTGATAATCCAAATCACCCCATCCCCTTTCAAATATTTTAAATATTCTCTCATTAAAGTTGAACAAGTTTTAAATAATCTTCAAAAACTTTTGTGTTTTCTTCGTGCTTGTCCCCAGCAGCTGTAAACATCAAAACGGTTTGTGGAGCTTTGAACATTTTCAAAAATTCGAATGTTTGCTCAACCGTTTCTGTACCCGCACAATTTTTAATTTGAGTCAACCATTCATCCTTTAAGTTGAAAACATTAAAGTCATATGCAATGATTGAATGAAGGTTTGCTAAAACATGTTCTTCTTCACTAATTGCATCGATAATGGTTGAACCATTTCCAATCCAAATAACAGGAAAAGGAAATGAATGCAAGGTATTTGAAATCAAATTCGCACTCGGATTGCTCCATGAGAACACATCCATTCCCCATAATTTTCCATGGGGACGCATAGAAGTTTCGTGAAATTGACGCAAGCCTTCCTTTCTTGCTTCAAGCAATCGGTCTTCTACTTTAATATTCAATTTCTCGTTCATGCTTTTTAGTTATAATGAGCGAACTGCTTCTTTGAATTTATTTCCTCTGTCTTCGTAGTTTTCAAATAAATCGAAACTAGCACACGCTGGAGATAACAAAACTGTTTCGTCCTTTTTTGCTAAACGGTAACCATAAGCTACAGCTTCCATTGCAGAACGTGCTTCAACAATCGTTTCTACAACACCTGTAAATGCTTCAATCAATTTTTGATTATCCACACCAAGGCAAATGATCGACTTCACTTTGTCTTTTACCAATTGCATTAACTCAGAATAATCGTTTCCTTTATCCACACCACCAACGATCCAAACTGTTGGATGTTCCATGCTTTCTAAGGCAAACCAAGTTGAGTTTACGTTTGTTGCTTTTGAATCATTAATGAATTCTATTCCATTAACTTTTGCGACAAATTCTAGACGGTGTTCTACATTCGTAAAATCCTCAAGACTTTCTCTTACAACGTCTTTCCTAATTTCTAGGATTCTTGACGCAATACCTGACGCCAAAGAATTTTGGGTGTTGTGTTTCCCTTTAAGTGCTAAATCGTGAATTGACATAGTTAGTTGTTCGTTTATGTTTATTGTTAGTTGTTGCTCGTTTGCGAAGCCACCATATTTAATTTCCTCTTTCAAAGAAAATGGTGCTTGAATTGCGTTGATTTTGCGTTTTGCAAGTTCAACTTTGATAATTGGATCATCATTGTTAAAAATGAAATAATCACTGTTTGTTTGATTTTGTATGATTCGAAATTTAGAATCAACATAGTTTTGCATTTCATAGTCATATCGATCCAAATGATCTGGAGTAATATTGGTAAGAATTGCTATATCAGCTTTGAATTTGAACATATCATCCAATTGAAAAGAGCTCAATTCAATTACATACCAGTCAAAGTCATTTTCTGCTACTTGTTTCGCATAACTTGTTCCAACATTACCCGCTAATCCAACAT
>JBILYS010000111.1:0-6087 GCA_044377625.1 Crocinitomicaceae bacterium | reverse complement strand
ACGCATTAATTAAGAAATTTGTAGATCTAGGAATTCAAATGGATTTCTTTCCATACCCAATGCACAAGCATAACGTAACAGGTAAAGATCGTGTTCACTTGATGGAAAAAGTCTTAACCTATATTATTGAGGAAAATAAATAATTTTTTCAATGGAAGAATCAACACTTTTACCCCAGCTAACTGCAGAAGAAATTCGCGTATTGGGTGTAATGATCGAAAAAAGTAAAACAACCCCGGACTATTATCCAATGACGTTGAATTCTTTAGTAACGGCTTGTAATCAGAAGTCAGCAAGACATCCAGTTGTTGAATATGACGAAGGAATTGTAGTTTTGGCTCTTGACGCTTTGAAAAAGAAGCAAATGGCTGGAAATGTTATTGGTGGTGGGAGTAGAGCAATCAAATACCGTCATAATTTAGCTGTTCGTTTTCCTTTGGATCCAGCAGAATTAGCAGTTTTATGTTTGTTGATGCTAAGAGGACCACTAACTGCTGGTGAAATTAACTCGAATTCAGGAAGACTATTTGAATTTGATGATTTAGCAGAAGTACAACAAACATTGGAGAATCTTTCAAATCATGAAATTCCCTTCGTTCAATTGCTGCCTAAAAAACCAGGTCAAAAAGAAGGAAGATATTGCCATTTATTTACTGAAGTTCCAGCATTTGATGATGATTATTTTAATCAAGCTGAACCAGCAAGAAAGAATGTTAGTGAATTAGAAGAACGCCTTTCAAAAGTTGAAATTGAATTGGCTGAATTAAAGGCTGCTTTTGATCAATTGATGAAAGAATTAAGTTGAAGTAGTTTAATTGTTAGGATTATCAAATAAATATGACTAAATTTGTCATGATAATATTTGACAAATGAAAACTTTACTCAAAACGTCCAGAATAAATAAGAATTTCAAAACAAGAGAACTTGCGCAATTTTTAGGAATTGATCAAGCTTTGATTAGTAAATTTGAAAATGGCGCTCGTATTCCTACGAAAAATCAAATAAAGAAATTGTCTGATGTTTTGGATTTGCCATATAATGATTTAATGATTTTATGGCTTAAAGAAAAGATTCTAAATGAAATAGGCGATGAAAACTATGCACACGAAGCAATTCAGCTTGTTCAAGAGGAGTTGGCTACGTATAAGCAATCAACTGTAGGTTTCTCAAGTAGTCTTAAAAACTTATTATTAGAAATTGATAAATTAAAAGCAAAATTAGATCAATTAAGGCAGTTTGATAGTTATCGAATTGCGCAAGCTTTAGAATTAGAATATACTTTTGAAAGTAATCGTATTGAAGGAAACACGTTAACCTTAAAAGAGACAGATTTAGTCATAAATGAAGGCTTGACAATTTCTGGGAAAAGTATGCGTGAGCATTTGGAGGCTATAAATCATAAAGATGCAATTGAATATGTGAAAGATTTGATGTTGAGAAAAGTACAAATAAATGAGCGAGAAATTTTAACTATTCATAATTTGATTTTACGTGGAATTATGCCTGAGTATGCTGGCAAATATAGAAACGTTCAGGTGATGATAAAGGGTAGTTCTCATTTGCCTCCTCAGCCATTCATTGTGCCAAAAAAAATGGAAGAATATTTTGAGTGGTTTCAAATAAACAAGAATATTTTGCATCCTGTTATTTTAGCTGCTGAAATGCATGAACGTTTGGTTACTATTCATCCTTTTATTGATGGAAATGGTCGTACGTCAAGATTAATAATGAATTTGATTTTATTAAAAAATGGATTTGTAATTGCTAACATAAAAGGGGATAATGAAAGCCGAATGAAATACTACAATGCATTGGAAAAAGTTCAAACTGAAAACAATAAAGAAGCATTCCATTTGATGGTAGCACAAGTCGAAAAAGATTGTCTGGAACGCTATTTAACTATATTAAGCTAAAATTCCCTTTCTGAATTTAGAGATAAATCTTGTTTAGAAAGGGAATTCAGTTAGTAATAACTTGAGTTTTTACTATATTTGAATCCATAAAATAGGATAGAGGAGAATGGGAACTGCAGTTTCAAAATCAAAATCGGTTAAAGAAAAAGTTTCGAAAGAAACATTATTGAGTGCATTCACATTTATGTGTACTGCTAAAACTTTAGCTGAAAAATACGAAGCAAACAAAGAGATTACAGCAAAATATGTTCATGCTACTTCTCGAGGACATGAAGCAATTCAGATTGCTGTTGGAATGCAATTAAAACCACAAGATTGGGTTTCTCCATATTATCGTGATGACAGTATTTTATTGAGTATTGGTATGACTCCATGCGAATTGATGCTTCAAGTTTTTGCGAAAAAAGAAGATCCATTTTCAGGGGGACGAACATACTATTGTCATCCATCTTTGAAGCGTGATAATATGCCTAAAATCCCGCATCAATCATCTGCAACAGGAATGCAAGCTATTCCAACTACAGGAATTGCGATGGGTGTTCAATATAAGGAGAAACAAGGATTAGCTGAAGATTTTGGAGGTGAAAATCCGGTTGTTGTTTGTTCGTTGGGCGATGCATCATGTACAGAAGGCGAAGTTTCTGAAGCGCTGCAAATGGCGGCTTTGAAGCAATATCCAATCGTTTATTTGGTTCAGGATAATGGATGGGATATTTCAGCAAATGCTGCTGAGACGCGAGCTCAAGACATGACTCAATATGCTAAAGGGTTCAATGGAATTGAAGTAAGAACAATCGATGGAAGTGATTTTGAACTTTCTTATGAAACAGTTCAGGAAGTTTTTGCAATTGTTAGAGAAGAACGTCGACCATTTATTATACATGCGAAAGTTCCATTATTAGGACATCATACATCTGGTGTGCGCAAAGAATGGTACCGTGATGATTTAGAAGAAGCAGCATCAAGAGATCCGTATCCACAATTGAAGGAGTGCATGCGAAATGCAGGGGTTGATGAATCTGATATTATTAATATTGAAGCGGATACAAGGAAATTTGTAGATGCTGAATACGATAAAGCATTGAACGCTGAAGAGCCAGATCCAAGTTCGATTACTGATTTTATTTTCGCACCAACTCCAATTACTGAGGAAAAGGGAGAGCGTGAACCAAAAGGTAAAAAGAAAACCGTTATGGTTGATTCTGCCTTATTTGCAGTGAGAGAATTAATGGAAAAACATCCTGAAGCATTGCTTTATGGTCAAGATGTTGGAGGTCGTTTAGGTGGAGTTTTTAGAGAGGCAGCAACATTGGCTCAAACGTTCGGTGATGACCGTGTTTTCAATACACCAATCCAAGAAGCATTTATTATTGGTTCAACTGTTGGAATGTCAGCTGTTGGATTAAAACCGTTCGTTGAAGTACAATTTGCCGATTATATTTGGCCAGGATTGAACCAGTTATTTACTGAAGTTTCACGTTCTTATTATTTATCAAATGGCAAATGGCCGGTTAGCTGTGTCATTCGGGTTCCTATTGGTGCTTACGGATCAGGTGGTCCATATCATTCATCAAGTGTTGAATCAATTTTGACAAATATTCGTGGAATTAAAGTAGCTTATCCGTCAACAGGTGCAGATTTAAAAGGCTTAATGAAAGCAGCTTTTTATGACCCAAATCCAGTAGTTATGTTGGAGCATAAAGGATTATATTGGTCAAAAATTCCAGGAACTGAAGGGGCAATGTCAATTGAACCTGATGAAGATTATATAATTCCTTTTGGTAAAGGGAGAGTTGTTCAAGAAGCAGCTGAAACTTCTATTTCAAAAGGAGAATCGTGTGTCATTATTACATATGGTAGAGGGATTTATTGGTCTCTAGAAGCAACTAAAGCATTTGAAGGAAGAGTTGAAATTGTTGATTTAAGGACACTAAACCCTTTAGACCATGAAATGATTAACGCCGTTGCTCAAAAACATGGAAAGGTAATGCTCGTAACAGAAGAATCTGTGGAAGCTTCGTTTACTTTAGGTTTGGCAGGTAGAATACAACGTGATAATTTCAAGTTTTTAGACGCACCTGTTTCAATTGTTGGTTCAGTTGATACACCAGCGATTCCTTTGAATTCAATTTTGGAGGCTGAGCTTTTAACGAATTCGGAAAAGGTAAAAACTGCTTTGGGAGATTTATTGAATTATTGATAAACGAGGATGTCAACGAAACAATTTTACTTATTATGCTTGATTGGGGTTACCTTCATTGGCGGAATGGTAATGTTGTTACTTTGGCGTCAAATTAAACTGAAATCGTCAGAAAATAGAGGAATGTTGTTTCTGTCATTGGCAATGTTTTCTTGGACAATTGTTGGAATATATAAATATTATGATCCGCCAATGCCTTCATTGGTAAATGCAATAAATGATAGAATTCTTTCTGCATTTAGTAATTTGTTTGTTCTTGCATCTTTACCTTATTTCCCAAGTGTATTTGAAGGATTGAAAGAACGGTTTACTTTTTTCCGAAAGCCAGAACAATGGGTAAACAATGTTTTCATATTTTTCGCTGTTATTACAGTAGTTTTTACTTTAATAGACCGGAACATTGAAAGTGATACAGGTAAAAAAATAATTATTGCGATTGATTCTTTTATTTCAACCGCAGCAATTAGTTTAATTTCATATGCTCTTTATCAATCTATTTCACGTTTTTGGCAGGACAAATATTTAAAAATGTTTTTGTTTGTCATGTTTATAGTGTTGATTTCGACACAAATTACCCTTCCAATGATTGCTATATTTCCTGGTGTTTTGAAACCAATTTATATGGGAGCGCTTATTTTATTGCTTTTGGGAATGGTTTTTTTCAATTTTATTTCTGTTGCCTATTTTGGAATGGTAAGTATGGAAATGAAGGAAATTGCAAGTCACGAATCAGAGAAAAGTAAACTTTCCAACGTATCAATTGAAAGTCTAAATTTAGGTTATGATGCTACTAAAAAACTATATTTTATTTCTATTGGTATTAAATCAGTAGAAAAAATAGGTGTTCAGGAGTATACTATTTTTACTTCTAAACTATTGTTGCCTTTTGCTAATTGGATATTATTTGCAATTGCGAAAAAGCACAATGTGAAATTATCACATGTCGACTTATCGACAACGAAATTTCGTATGGTAGAATTTTGGAACAAAGAATCAGCTATTAGAATATCTCAAGAGAATCTATTCAACAATGACCGTGGTAATTTTGATTTGAAAATGGATAATGAAAATATTCATTTGGAAAACTTGAAATTTCTACATTCAAAATTCATTATTCGTGAAGCAATTATTAAACATGAAGATTGTTTTGCTAGTTTAAATGTCGAACTGTCTGAATCAAAAGATTTGTCAAAAACTCAAATTCAAGAGCAATTAGTAAAGAAAATTTTCGACTGGACTAAATAAGATATCTATTTTCTAAATCGTAATTGAAACCTCAATCAATTTTTTTATTAATATTTCACAAGTGATAGTTGGTTGTCATTAACTGATGACAAAAGCCTATAAGCGTCAGTATTTCAAACGAATATGTTTTTTCTGTAATGTTTTGCAAGACGTTGTAGCATAACAAAATATTCTATTTATTAAAAATTCATTAAGTCAGGAATATATTTGGGTATCTAAATTTATTCTACTTGCGAATTATGAAAAATAGTCAATTCCATTTTTTGAAAAAATGTATACTAAATCTTTTAATTGGTTTTAGTTTTATTTCTAATACATTTTCTCAAGTTGTTATTAATGAAATAATGGTTGCTCCCGGCAGTACTTATGGAATTGGACTTGATAATACTGATGGATGTAAACAAGCCATGTATAGCACAACAGCTGGATGTGGCCAAGAATGGGTTGAAATTTACAATTCTGGCTGCACAGCTGTAAATATAGGATGTTGGTCAATTGGTGGTATGGATGGTGGATCAAATGGAGGTGTTTTTTCATTTCCTGCTGGTACGACTATCGGTCCGCATGCTTTTATAACTTTGGGCGGTCCGGGTGCTGGTGGAGTGACATATAATCTATCATCTTATTTACCAGCTAGTGGAACTGGTCAACTTTGGGGATCGGGTGCTGCAAGATGGCACCTTCCAAATGGAGATGGGTGGCTTATTCTTTATGATCAAAGCAGTGCAT
>JBILYS010000002.1:0-17459 GCA_044377625.1 Crocinitomicaceae bacterium | reverse complement strand
CTGTTGGCCATCCTACAATTTCAAAAAACAGTAAAACACTTTATTTTGTATCTGATATGCCAGGTGGTTTTGGTGGAGCAGATATTTATAAAGCAGAAATTCTAGCTGATGGGAATCTTGGTCAACCGATCAATTTAGGAAATAAAATAAATACGGAAGGTCAGGAAATGTTCCCTTGGCTTTCTAAAGAAGGACAATTGTTTTTTGCGTCGGATGGACTAATTGGATTAGGAGGTCTGGATATTTTTGTGGCTGATCTTTCTAAAGATGGTTTAGTAAACGCAATTCAACATGCCGGAATTGGAATAAATAGTGAAAGAGATGATTTTGCGTTTATCCTAAGTGGAGATGGTAAAACGGGTTATTTTTCTTCTAACAGAGATGGCGGTCAAGGTGACGATGATATTTATTCTTTTAATATGATTAAACCTTTCCTTTTCAGTCTGACTTTGAAAGGAATCGTCACAGCAGCAAATACAAATACTGTTTTGCCTCTTTCCACCGTTACGTTGCTTAATTCAAAAGGAGAGATTGTTGCAAGAGTAATTGCTGACAAAAATGGGATGTATAGCTTTACTATTGAACCAGAAGAAAACTACACGTTAGTATTCAACGATTTAAAATACGAAGAAAAATCGTATTCCGTAACTGCGAAAAATACAACTTCAGGAGTTTTAGTGCAAGATGCTCAACTCAATTCAAAACCTGATTTTGGATTTTTCTGTTTAATTACGGATTCTAAATCAAAACTCCCTTTGGAAAAAGTACATGTTACGATTAAGGATAAAACAACGGGGAAAGTTCTTATTGACCAATTAACAACTGCTTCAGGCGATATTCAAAAAGTTCTTGAAAATACTAAAATTGGAGACATAATTAAGTATGAGATTACACTTGAAAAGGAAGGTTTTTTGTTAAAAACACTCTCTTTTAATCGTACCATTGATAAAGCAGGGACAATTCTTCTTCATGAAGAACTGGATCTTTCATTGACGAAGGTGGATATAGGAATGGACCTTGCAACGTTGATTGATATAAAACCAATTTATTTTGATCTCGGTAAATTTGTTATTCGGAAAGATGCTGCATTAGAGTTGGATAAAATTGTGAAAGTCATGAATGATTATCCAACAATGAAAATTGAATTAGGTTCTCATACTGATTGTCGTTCTAGTATTGCTTTTAACGAGAAATTGTCTGCTAATCGTGCAAAAGCATCTGCTGATTATATCAAATCACGCATTCAAAATCCAGAAAGAATCTATGGAAAAGGGTATGGTGAGTCAAAATTGAAGATTGATTGTCCTTGTGAAGGAACAGTAAAATCTTTTTGTTCAGAAGAAGAGCACCAACAAAATAGACGTACAGAATTTGTGATTTTGAAAATGTAATTTAGAAATGCAATAAAGAGATTGAGCCATATCGATGTAAATTGATATGGCTCTTTTGTTTATCAGTCTTTCTTACTACTTTTACTTCCTATTTTAGATTTCATGAAAAGAGTAAAAATTGTTGACGTTTTAAATCAACCACAAGTTGGACAAGAAATCCTTATTAAAGGATGGGTAAGGGCTTTTAGAAGTAACCGTTTCATTCAAATAAATGACGGGTCAACGATAAATACGTTACAAGCTGTTGTTGATTTTGAGAAGTTCGATGAAGCAATATTAAAAAAAATCACTACTGCAGCAGCAGTTGGCTTGAAGGGAATTCTAATTGAATCTCAAGGTTCAGGTCAAGCAGTTGAATTACAAGTAACAGAAATTGAAATCATTGGTGAAGCAAATCCTGATGATGTTCAACGAACTGTAATGCAACCAAAAAAACACAGTCTAGAATTTTTGCGGGAACAAGCACACTTGCGTTTTAGAACGAATACATTTGGTGCTGTTTTTAGAATTCGTCATGCAGTGGCTTATTCAATTCACAAATACTTTAACGACAAAGGTTTTTTCTATTTACATACGCCAATTATTACTGGTTCAGATGCTGAAGGAGCAGGAGAGATGTTTAGAGTGACAAACCTCGACCCAAAGAATCCACCATTAAATGAAGATGGAACTGTAAATTATAAAGAAGATTTCTTTGGAAAAGGTGTTAACTTAACTGTTTCTGGACAATTGGAAGCAGAATTAGCGGCGTTAGCACTAGGACAAGTGTATACGTTCGGACCAACATTCCGTGCAGAAAATTCAAACACTTCACGCCATTTGGCTGAATTTTGGATGATAGAACCAGAAGTTGCTTTCAATGATTTGTTGGATAACATGAATTTGACAGAAGATTTCTTGAAATATATTTGTCAATATGTGATGGACAATTGTGCAGATGATTTAAGTTTTTTAAATGACCGAGAAGTACAAGAACAAACGCAAAAACCGCAAAACGAACGCAATGAATTAACATTAATCGAACGATTGAAATTTGTTGTAAACAATGAATTCAAACGCTTAACTTATACAGAAGCGATTGATGTACTTCGAAATTCAAACCATTATAAAAAGAAGAAATTTCAATACGAAGTTTCTTGGGGAATTGATTTACAAAGTGAGCACGAGCGCTATTTGGTTGAAAAAGAATTCAAATGCCCAGTGATTTTAACAAATTATCCAGCTGAAATAAAAGCGTTTTACATGCGTCAAAATGATGATGGAAAAACCGTTGCAGCAATGGATGTATTATTTCCGGGAATTGGAGAAATCGTTGGTGGTTCTCAACGGGAAGAAAGAATGGATATTTTGAAAAAGAAATGTGCTGATTTTAATATTGATGAAGAGGAATTATGGTGGTACATGGACACACGAAAATTCGGTTCAGTTCCTCATGCTGGCTTTGGTTTAGGGTTTGAAAGAATGATCATGTTTGTTACCGGGATGACAAATATTCGAGATGTAATACCTTTCCCAAGAACTCCCCAAAATGCTGAATTTTAAAAGATTTTAGTATATTTAGTCAAGATTGATAGCTTAAACACCAATGGCCTTAAAACAATATCTCGCTCAGAAACTCGAACAACGACTTTCTCCACAACAAATTCAGTTGATGAAATTGTTGCAGGTTCCGACTATGGAATTGGATCAACGCATCAAACAGGAAATTGAGGAAAACCCTGCGTTAGAAGAAGGGGCTGAAGAGAAGGATGAGGATGAATTCGATAATGAAGATGATTACGATAAAGACGAAGACAACGACAAAGATGACGATGCCGATTTCGATATTTCAGCATACATAGACGAAGACGGTTCCGATTATAAGACAAAGGCAAATAATACAAGTAAGGATGACGAAGAACGTGTCATTCCTTTGTCAGGTGAACAATCATTTCAAGAAAAAATGACAGAGCAATTGCATCTGTTAGATATGGATGAAACTCAATTTATGATTGCTGATACCATTATTGGAAACATTGATGAATCAGGATATTTAAACCGTGAAATTGAAGCAATAGTTGATGATTTGGCTTTTTCAGCAAACATTACGACAACTGAGAAAGAGGTTGAAGAAGTTTTGATAATTATTCAAGATTTGGATCCTGCTGGAGTTGGAGCAAGAGATTTGAAAGAATGCTTATTGATTCAAATAAACCGAAAACAAGACGGCGATATTACAAAATATACCGCCAAAATAATTTTGGAACAATTCTTTGATGAATTCACGAAAAAGCATTACGATAAGATTGCAAAAAAATTAGAAATTGAAGATCAAGATTTGAAGGAGGCAGTTGCTGAAATTCTAAAATTGAATCCTAAACCAGGCGGGTCAATGAAGGAATCTTCTAAAAATCACCAACAAATCATTCCTGATTTTATGATCACTGAATTTGAAGGTCGTTTGGAGTTGACATTAAACGGAAGAAACGCACCTGAATTAAAGGTTAGTAGAGATTATGAGCAAATGCTTAGAACATATGCTGAAGGAGCAAAAACTTCCAAATCTGATAAAGATGCTTTGCAATTTGTGAAACAAAAATTGGATGGAGCAAAATGGTTTATTGATGCAATTAAACAACGTCAAAACACATTACTCTTGACGATGAATGCTATTATGAATTATCAAAAAGAATATTTCTTAACCGGCGATGAGACGAATTTTAAGCCAATGATTTTGAAAGACATTGCTGAAATCGTTAGTTTGGATATTTCTACAATTTCTCGTGTTGCAAACAGTAAATATGTTCAAACGGGATATGGAATTTTCTCTTTGAAATACTTTTTTTCTGAGTCGTTATCTACTGATTCTGGAGAAGAAGTTTCTACACGCGAAGTGAAGAAAATTTTATCTGAAGCCATTGAGGGAGAGAAGAAGAAAAGACCGCTTACGGATGAGAAATTGGCTGATTTACTAAGAGAAAAAGGGTATAATATTGCTCGTCGAACGGTTGCAAAATACCGAGAACAATTAAATATACCTGTTGCCCGTTTAAGAAAAGAGTTATGAAAATTTTAGCAGAAATTCTTTCTTGGGTATTCCTTCCTTTATTAACGCCAGTTTATGGATTGTTAATCGCAATGTACGTGGTTTCTCAACCATTTCCTGTTGATGCCCATGAATCACTTTATTTATTGCCTGACACAGCGAAAGTGGCGATTTTTTATATGTTTTTAATTTTTAGTATTCTTGCTCCTGCCATTTCTTTTGTGATTCTTCGAAAGCAAAATATTATTACAACAATCGATATGGAGAACCAGAAGGAAAGAAGTATCCCGATGTTCATTACGCTCGCTTATTGTTTGATTTTATACTCAGTTTTTCTATACATTTCTAAAGAAAATGTTCTGCCAAAATATGTTTATGCCTTGCCATTTGCAGGAATTTGTGTGACCGTAATTTATACGATTATTAATCGTTGGATAAAAATAAGCCTTCATGGTGGTGGAGTTGGAATAATGAGTGGTTTTCTATTTGCATATGCAGTTGAACAAGCTGAATTTCAATTCTGGATATTAATTTTTGCAATTATAGCTTCCGGATTAACGATTTCAGCACGTTTGTTTCTTAAGAAGCACACGCAATTAGAAGTTTACACGGGCTGGTCATTGGCTGTAATAATGACATTTTTAGTAAATTATTTTTACCCAATCGGGTAATTCAAATCCAAAACAATGATAACTCCAATTTTCAAAATCACATTTATTTTTACACTCGTAATGATGTTAGTTTCTTGCGGTGGAGCAAGTAAAGGTAAAGGCCTAAACCTTTTCACAATTGACCAAGATAGAAACTTAGGTGCACAAGTAGCGCATGAAATAGACAGTAATACTGCTGAGTATCCTTTATTAGATTCGGTTCAATACAAACAAGTTTATCAGTATTTATATAAAGTGCGTGATAATATCTTGAATTCTGGAAAAGTCGATTTAAAAGATGAATTCACTTGGAGATTGCGAATTATTCATGACGATAGTACGTTGAATGCGTTTTGTACTCCAGGAGGTTATATCTATGTTTATACAGGAATTTTGAAATTTTTAGAATCTGAAGATCAATTGGCTGGTGTCTTAGGTCATGAAATTGGACATGCAGATATGCGACATTCTACACGTCAAATGTCAACAATGTTTGGGATACAAATATTAGAAGATGTCTTATTAGGAAAGCATGAAGCGATTAAACAAATAACAGGTGCTTTAGTCGGATTGAAATTTTCACGTAAACACGAAGAAGAAGCCGATGAAAAATCTGTGGTTTATTTATGTTCAACGCAATACAATGCCGATGGAGGTGCTGGATTCTTTGAAAAGATACAAGCCATGGGCGGAGCACGTCAACCTGAATTTTTAAGCACTCACCCAGATCCAGGAAATAGAATTGAGCATTTCCATAATTCTAAAGTTGTATTGGGCTGTAAAGGCGACAAAAAGTTTCAGGCAGAATATGCAGCAATGATTGCAAAATTGCCAAAATAATATTCACGGATCATCTATAAAAATGAAAGAAAAAAGAACATCCTTAGCTGATATTGCGCAAAGTATCGGTGTCTCTAAGGCAACAGTTTCATTTGTTTTAAATGATAAAGGTGACGAATTTAATATCAGTAAGGAAAAGCAAAGACTAATAAGGGAAAAGGCAAAGGAGCTTCTTTATGTGCCTAATTATTTTGCAAAAAGCTTACGTCAAGGAAAAACAAAAACCATTGGATTAGTATTGGCTGACATTTCAAATCCATTTTATGCCGAGTTGTGCAAAACAATTCAGGAAGGCCTGTATAAAAACGGCTACAATGCGCTCATCGTTAATACAAATGATGATAAAGAATTGGAAAAAACATTGATGCGTGAATTATTGCAACGCTCTATTGATGGAATGATCATCTCTCCAAGCAATGATATCCAGGAACTAATTCCAATATTACATGAAACACATATCCCAGTCGTTTTTGCCGATAGACCAGGTGATGATGAGGCTGATTTTGTTGGAATTGATAATAAAAAAGAAGTAAAAAAAGTAATTAAAGCGTTCTCTATTAAACCAAAAAAATTAGTTGTTTTAAGTCAACATTCTGAATCAATACCCACAATTGAAAAACGGATTGAAGGAACTAGAATTGCTTGTGCTGCAGAAAAAATTGAATTGGTTGTTATTAATTTGCCAGAAAATCAAGACGAAATAGATGTAATGATCAAACGTGAATTAGATAATGGGGCAGACTCTTTTCTTCCATTGAATAATCAAGTCGTATTTAAAACCTTAGCTGCTTTAAAAAAATTCAAAATAAAAATCCCGCAAGATGTTCGTTTAATCTCATTTGACGACAATGAAGCTTTCGCTTATATGGAACCAGCAATTTCTGCATTGAGACAGCCGGTAAAACACATCGGGACAGAAAGTGTAGATCGTATCTTAGACCGTTTGAAAGAGACTAAAGTTCCAGGGAAACATTTATTACTTGCCTGCGAGTTTATCGCTAGAGGATCTCATTAATTTTCTGAACAAAAAATTCTATACGTTTTGGATTTGCCTGTCACAGGATTTGTGAGTTGAAGTAAATAAATTCCATGTGCAACGTTAATTTGTTGAAAGTCAAGTGTCGAATTGTTCAAGGTTTTTGTTGAAATAAGTTCTTGGCCCGTTGTCGTAACTAATTTTAAATCCAAATTTGCTTCATTCAATTGTATATTTAAATTATTTTTTGTGAACACATAACTCTCCAAAAGTTCACTATTTGACTCAAAACATTTTTTGCTTGAAATTAAATCCGACGTCTCAAATTGCCCATCAATATCAACTGAATTAATTCTGTAATAGATATTGCCCATATAATCCAACGTGTTATCTACCGAATAAAATTGCATTTGGGTGGATGTGCCAGTTGCTTTAACTTGCGCTAGAGAATAAAATAGTATTCCATCATAGGTATATTCTATTTCGAAATAATCAACCCTGTCTTCGGAAGCTGTTGTCCAAGCAATCTTTTCGCTTTCACCATCACACTCAGTTGTAAACGAACTTAATTCAGTAGGCAATATTACGATTGTTTGTGGACAAAAATATTGTTGGTTGTTCAATCCACCAGTAGCAGCTGTCGCCCCCCATCTTACCGTATTGTCTCCACCAAAAACAAGTGCCACGAAATCGTAAACTGTTGTCAAACGCAAGTTTCCATCAAAATATACTTTTAACGTTTTTGTTGCTGATGTCCATTGAATGTTGACGGCATGCATTACCCCATCGTCAATAGCGGCTGAACTTGGCAAGGCTGCAATTGGACCAGCCAAATGGGAAGCATTTTGTAAATCTCCATCGATTTCTATAGCAATATGATCTGCAGCAATATCGACAACATGAGTGGGATTATCATTATCATAGGTGTCAAATTCTATTATTAATGAATTGGCAATTCCTCCAGCACCTAACTGACCTCCATTAGTCCCACATGCGCTTGGATTCGGTTGAAAAGTAAAGGTTGTTCCATCTGCTCCATTAACGTTGTTGCCAAAATAATAATTCAATGCAAGGCTAAAATTGGAGTTGAAATCAATAATATTATCATCCCAGGCGCAACCCGTTTGATTATTTAGTTCTGGGGTTAATTGAATACATTGTTGAGCTCCATTTGGAATGTATGAGGCGTTTCCATTCAATACCCAGCAATTGGTTGAATTGAGTGTTACGGAAACAGTAGCTGATACACCACAGATAGTATATTGGACTGTGTAGGTAGCTCCAGCAGTTCCATTTGTTATTTCACCGGTAGAAGTGTTCAAGATTACTCCTCCACCTGGATTTGGAGAAAAGCCAAAAACTCCATCATAATTTCCTGTTATTGTTGCAGTTGCTCCAGCACAAGTTGGCAGATAAGTAAATGTTGCTGTAGAAGCTGGAAATGCTGGCTTACCACCAACCCAATTTGAAGTGGCTCCATTTAAAGCACTATTTATAAGGGTCCCATTATTTACTCCAGTTTGATCAGTAACAGATGTGATTCCAGCATTGTTAGCGCCTGCGACGCCTTGGTTGAAACGATAATATGCTTTTAGGCCTGTAGGATATGGTGAGCAAGGACTAGTATTCATGTCATTAACCACTTGTGCCGCTGTTCTTGCCACGTTCCAAATTTTAACTTCTTCAATTCTTCCAGGAAAATAACGACCAATATTACCTGGGTCATCACCCAAAAATAAACTATTTGATGCAGTGACAATATTGGAACCTAAAGCACTACTAGCAACTTGCACACCATTGACATAAAGTCTCATTGTTACACCATCATAGGTTCCCGCAATATGATGCCAATTGTTTAATGTAACAGCGCCTGTGGCAGAATTTATTTCATTCCAGAAACCAGTCCCTAAATTGAAATTTACTTGACCACTATTCCCAACTCTTATCATATAACCATTATCACCAGCTCCACTTTTGTTTATGACATTTCCTTGCCAAACATTTGCCTGAAAACTAGTAGGATAAATCCAAGCTTCTAAAGTTATTTTCGTTCCTGTAATATTTAATGATGCATTATTACCACAGTTAACATAATCATTCGTACCATCTAAATGAAGAGAATTTTCTTGTGAAAACAAACCGAAAATACTAGTTAAAAATAGAATAGGGATTAATAGTAGTTTTTTCATAAAGCGTTAAAAAAGGTTTAGGTCGCCGCAAATATACACCCTACTAAAACGGTTTAGCAAATCAAATTATTTCTATTCTTGGAATCCTACTAAAAGCTTTAAGTAAATTTGCATGTGTTTTTTGTTAACGCAACTAACGCAGCATAAATGAACGACAATTAAATCCTCAGAATTATAAAATTCTGTATCTTTCTAAAATTATCGTCAAAGGAATTTACATGAGAATCGACCACCAAGCTGAAATATTTGAAATCATAAAACGCAAAATAAAAGGAAGTGATTCTTTAGGAAATGCTGTTGGAGAGGTTCTTAGTATTAGTCAAGATGCTGTTTATAGAAGATTTCGAGGCGATACGTTATTAACGATTTATGAAATTGAAAAATTGGCCAAGCATTTTGATTTTTCGATAGATGCCCTTTTCGAAATGAATAAGAACAAAATTGTTTTTGACTTTCAAGCCTTTTCTGGATATGATTTCAGTATGGATTCCTACTTACAAAATATGTTGGACAGTGTAGTTCATTTGAAAAAACAGAAAAATCCAAAACTTACACTAGCAATCAACAATACGCCGTTTCTACAATTATTGAATTTCCCACATTTGGTGCGATTCAAATTGTTCTTTTGGGCGAAAACACATTTGCAAATTGACGAATTGAAAGATCAGCTTTTTCAACATGAAAAGGTTTCGGATCAAACGTTCGCAATAGGAAAAGAAGTATTGCGTGTATATAATTCAATTCCATCCAAAGAAGTTTATGATCCTGAATTATTAAGAGGGTTCACCAGAGAAATCTATTATTATTTCAATGCTCAACATTTTCAAGATCCAGAATATGCTCTTTTTCTCCTCGGAAATTTGGATAAATTCGTTGACCATTTAAAGGATCAGGCTGCTCAAGGAAAGAAATTTCTATACAATACACAAGCGCCAGCCTCGGGAAATGATTTTGTAATGTATCACAATGAAACCTTGAATGCAACTACAACCATCCACTACAAAACCGATGACTATTCAGGACTCTTTATTGCACATAATATCATGAATACATTGCATACAACGGATGAGGTCTATGTATCAGATAGTGAGAGTGTGCTTTTGAAACAAATTGCAAATTCAAGTATGATTAGTACTGTGAATGAGAAAGATAGAAACAACTACTTTTCTCAAGTAAAAAGCATGATCAACGGTTACAGGAAAAAAATTGAAGCCGATTTAGAAGTACACTAATAGTTAATTCCCCCTTTATTCTTCCTGTATTAATTATTTGCGTTTTTCGCAAGTAATAAAATTTTGCTTACGCTATTCAGTTAACATCCTGGCTTTATCTGCCTGTACATTTGTCTCAACGAAAAGCAAATGTTATGAAAAATGTAAAGTGTTATTTTAAGTTTCAAAAAGTATTCAATGCTATTTTATTAGTTATTTCTTTTTCAAGTTGTACTATTCAAGGTTTCGCCCAAACGAATCCATGGGAGAAGAATTCCAAAGAAAATCCTTGGGAAACAACTAAAAAAGAACAACCAAAACCAATCACATCGAGCATAGATTCAACTGAGATTAGTACAAATTCTGAAACCCCAATAGTAAACGTTGATTCGACGGTAAATATCGTCAATCAAGCAGTAAATGAAGTCGATACCAGTTCCAATGTAATCGTTACAAAAACTGAAAAGATAGATTCAGAACAAATAATAATTGAAAAAAGTAATCCACTTTATTTAGGAGTCGTACAACATTTGGCAAAAACAGAATATAAAGCTCCTGCAGCATTTGTTGGGTCATTTGTAACAGGAGCAGTTTTTCTAATATTCGCTTTACCTGTGAACATGATATTCTCCGTTCTTCCAACCCCAGGGTCGAAATCATATGTTGCTAATTATATTACTGAACACCCTAAAGCTTCCAAATCAGAAATCAAAGCTGTAAAAAAAGGAATACAAAAGAAAAGATCCTTAAAAAGTTTAGGAGGTTCATTGGCAGGAATAGGAGCTGGAATTACAGTATGGATTGCAATAGCATTAAGCAACTTTTAAAAATCACGTTAAATCATAAAAGCATTAATAATCTAAAAACCAAAAATCATGAAAAAAGTAATTTACAATTTAGCATTAATTATCGGTTGTGTGAGCACAACTTTAGCACAAACAAAATCATCAGTTGCAGTATCAAATCCAAGTGTTAATGGGCTGTTTGCAACTCCTGCCATTGCATCTAAATTGATTCGCTTAGAATTAATCAAACTGAACCTTTACAATGTCTATGACGAATTTGACATGGCCGATGCGTACAAGAAAAATCCTGAGTTCATAAACAATTGTGTCAGTAAAACCTGCTTAGTAGAATTAGGCAAGGAATTGAATGTTGATTATACTGTTTCTGGAAGTTATGATGCTTTAGGCGATAAAATTGTCTTAACAATTAAAATAATTGATGTTAAAAACAATTCAATTTTTAAAACTGGAACGAAGGAATTCGATAACCAAGAGCCAGAACTTCAGCGCATGACGGAAATTTTATTGAATGAAATGCATGGAATTGAATCCCAAAAAGAAGTTGTTGATCGCTTGAAATTTAAAAATGAGTTAATTACTTCTAATAATGTTGGAAAAGTAAAAAATTCTGGACCTCGAGTTGGATACGCATACATGGTTGGAAGCATGGCTGAATTTGCAACACGTTCAACAGATCGTGGTGGTTTAGATATTTTCCCAGGAATTAGTATGATTGGATATCAAATTGAAGGACAATATGTTGGAACTGAGAATTTTTCGGCATTAGTTGAAGGTGTTTTTAATGTTTCAGGCTTAGAACAAGGGCAATTTATTCCAACGGCAACAATTATGAATGGCTTTAGATTCGGCAAAGCAGGATGGGAGTTTGGTTTCGGACCAGGTTTTGGTTTGAAAAAGGTCTCAAATGGATTTTTTGATACGGAAGGCACATTTGGGGAAAAGGACACTTATTTTAATTCTAGTGATTGGGACGCTCGTGCGGCTATAGAAAATGCTGATCCAACTCAAACTCCTTCATTTTTTAAGGCAGATGGGACTATGAAAACTTTGACAGAAATAAATTCTAAATATAACTTAGAAAGTAAACATGCTGACACGAGAGGGCGTTTGGCAATAAGCACCATGTTCGTAATGGCAATCGGAAGAACCTTTAGAGCTGGATCATTAAACATTCCTGTAAATGTATTTTATTCTTCAAGAAAAGGAGGAGGAATGGTAGGATTAAGCGTTGGTTTCAATGTTTTAAAAAGTAAGAAACCAATAAACTCGAAAAAATAGAATCTAGATTTTAGGCTTTAAAAAGGAGTGATTTTTTCGCTCCTTTTTAAAGATTATACAATAACCTTATAAGTTTCACATTGAGAATGAAAAAAATACATTATAAAACTTCAATTAATGAAGACTTTAGATTGGAATTGTTTCAGTTAACCAATGATTATCTCGTAAATAAAAAGTATCCCAAAAGCGTTAATTTAATAGTAATAATCAAGGGATTTGTTTTTGTTTCTATTTTTTGGTTATTCTATTTTTTCCTTCTGGATTCAAATTCTTCAATTCTACAATTACTATTTTGTTATTGTGGATTAGGGTTATTTGAAATGATTGTCATTTTGAATATTGGGCATGATGCTGTACACAATTCATTTTCTAAGAATTCTAGGGTTAATGCATTTGCAGCAAATATTTTTGAAATGATTGGCCTCAGTAATTTTTTATGGAAGTTAAGACATGTTGATTCGCATCATGATGCCCCAAATATTCCTGACCATGACTTGGATATTAAAGAAAATAAAATTATTCGTTTTTATCATGGTTCAGCGTATAAAAAAATACACCGTTTCCAAGTTTATTATGCCCCCTTATTATATCTATTTTTCACGCTAAATTGGCTTTTTATTCGAGATGTAAAAGACTTTTTAACGTATCGAAAAGAGCAAAAAACGGCGAAAATTAATGCTCGGAAAGAATTACTGAAATTAGTTCTTAGTAAATCGTTATATGTGACATATATGATTGTTTTACCAATAATATTCCTGCCGATTTCATGGCCGAATATATTAATAGGTTTTGTTCTTATGAATTTTATTGCAAGTGCATTAACGACATTCTTTTTAATAACAGGACATCTAACCGAAAATTCAATTTTTCCACAATCAGATTCCGACGGAAATGTAGAATATTCGTGGATTCTTCATCAAATAATCACAACTACTGATTTTGCTTCAGGAAATAGTAGTATTAATTCAATTTTAGGAGGGTTTAATCATCATGTAGCTCATCATATTTTTCCGAATGTGTGTCATATTCATTATCCGGCTATTACAAAAATAATTATTGAAATGTGCAATAAACATGATTTAGTGTATAATTCTCATGAAACACTTGGAAAAGCAATAAGCTCGCATCTTAGATTAATAAAAAATAATTCTATCCCCAATATAAATTTGGAAATCTAGACTATCTTTCCTTTAACTTTGATCAATATTCATTGAATTCAAAAAACTAATGAAAGAAAATTAAGGATTCAAAGATTGTTGTTTTATACCAATTCAACAATTAAATCATTATCAACTTTAGATACTTTGAGCAAGCCTTGTTTAGTCAAAGCCTTAATACTTAAATCCCATTGTTTTCCAGAAAGACTAGCTTTTGCTTTTAAATCATTCAAATCCATTGTTTGCTCCTTTTGAATAATTTCAAAAATCACTTTTTCATTGTCGTTTAATTCAACTTTCACGGTATGAACTTCTGGCCGCATTTGAGGGAAAAACAATACTTCTTGAATGGAAGGGTTATTTGTCAAATACATAATCAAACGGTCCATTCCAATTCCTAATCCAGAAGTTGGTGGCATACCATACTCCAATGAACGTAAGAAATCGTAATCAATAAATTGCCCTGCTTCATCGTCACCTTTTTCAGCTAAACGAACTTGTTCCTCAAAACGTTCACGTTGGTCAATTGGGTCATTCAATTCCGAATAAGCATTCGCAACTTCCTTTCCGCAAACCATTAATTCAAATCGTTCGGTCAATTCTGGATTATCGCGGTGTTCTTTGCACAATGGTGACATCTCCTTTGGATAATCCGTTATAAAAGTTGGTTGAATATAATTTCCTTCACATTTTTCGCCGAAAATCTCATCAATCAATTTTCCTTTCCCCATGGTGTTATCCACAGCGATTCCCATGCCTTTTGCAGCATTGAATAATTCCTCTTCTGATTTTCCACCAATATCAAATCCTGTAAAGTCAATGATCGATTGACGCATCGTAACCCTTTTATAAGGTGCTTTGAAATTGATTTTATGTTCTCCGAAAGTTGATTCGGAAGAACCATTTACTGCCATTGCACAATGTTCTAAAAGACGCTCCGTAAATTCCATCATCCAATTGTAATCTTTGTATGAAACATAGATTTCCATTGCTGTAAATTCAGGATTATGTGTTCTGTCCATTCCCTCATTTCTGAAGTTTTTAGAAAACTCATACACACCATCAAAACCACCAACAATCAATCTTTTCAAATATAATTCATTGGCAATACGCATATACAAAGGGATATCCAGTGCATTGTGATGCGTCATAAATGGTCGTGCAGCCGCACCACCTGGAATTGATTGCAAAACAGGCGTTTCAACTTCCATATAGCCAGCATCATTGAAAAATTGACGCATGGCAGTGAACAATTTTGTTCGTTTGATGAATATTTCTTTCACATGTGGATTAACGACCAAATCAGCATATCGCTGACGATAACGCATTTCAGGATCTGTAAAAGCATCGTGAATTCTGCCTTCAGCATCAGTTTTTGGTAACGGCAATGGTTTCAATGATTTACTTAAAAGCGTAAATTCTTGCACATGAACAGACGTTTCACCAACTTTCGTCGTAAACATGTATCCTTTTACTCCAATGAAATCTCCTAAGTCTAATAATTTCTTAAAAACTTGATTGTACATGGTTTTATCTTCACCCGGACAAATTTCATCCCGGTTGAAGTACAATTGAATACGTCCTGAAGAATCTTGTAACTCAGCAAAAGAAGCTTTTCCCATGTCGCGTTGACTCATCATACGTCCAGCCAAACAAACCTGTTTCCCTTCTTCGAACTTATCCTTTATAACTGTCGCGTAGTCAGTTACTGGATATAAATCTGCAGGATAGGGATTAATTCCCATTTCACGCAATTTATTCAACGATTCTCTACGTTGGATTTCTTGTTCAGAAAGTTCGAAAGCACTCATGATATTCATTTTATGGGCACAAAGATACTTAACAATTTGGAATTTGGAATTTGGGATTGTTGACTACCTATCACATTCGGGGTGGAATTAGATTCGGCAGATGTTTCCAAACTCATAATTCATGCTTACATTTGAAGAATGGAATTCGAAACATATCAAACAATAAAATCGCTACACATTATCTTTATGGTGAGTTGGTTTGCAGGTTTATTCTACATCGTACGGTTGTATATCTACCATACAGAAGCGCAAAAAAAACCGGAAATGGAACGGGCTATTCTGTCCACACAATTCATTGAAATGGAAAAAAAATTGTGGTGGATCATCACTACACCGGCAATGATTCTAACGGTTGTTTTTGGAACTTGGATGCTCATTGCGAATCCCGGACTTTTGAAAATGCCTTGGATGCACATTAAATTGGCTTTTGTTGTTTTGTTATTAGTATATCATTTTGTTTGTCAGAAGATATTATTTGATGTTAAAAAAGGAATTTTTAACTGGAAATCGAATGGATTAAGAATTTGGAATGAAGTAGCAACATTAGCACTTGTAGCAATCGTTTTTTTAGTGGAAATGCAAGGTTCGTTAAATTGGATTAAAGGCACAGTCGGTTTCTTCGCAGTTGCGATTGGATTGATGATTGGGATTAAAATTTATAAAAAATTACGAAAGTAGGGCCAAGTCGCGACTTGGCCCTACTTTTTTTGACGACATTTTTCTATATTTACGCATCAAAAAATTATACCATGTACAACAACCTTCTCACAGAACAAAAAGGACAAATTCTAATTATCACAATTAATCGTCCAGCTCAATTAAATGCGTTAAACAAAGAAACAATTGAAGAATTGCACCGTGCTTTAGCGAGTGGTGAAGAGGATTCTAATACAGGTGTAATCATTTTGACTGGTTCTGGTGAAAAGGCTTTTGTTGCTGGAGCAGATATCAAAGAATTTGCAGATTTCTCCATTTCACAAGGAGGAGAATTAGCTTTTGAAGGTCAAAAAATACTATTCAATTTCTTAGAAAATCTTTCAACTCCTGTTATTGCTGCTGTTAACGGTTTTGCTTTAGGTGGAGGATTAGAATTAGCGATGGCTTCGCATATAAGAATTGCTTCAACAAACGCTCGAATGGGATTGCCCGAAGTATCTTTAGGGGTAATTCCTGGTTATGGTGGAACGCAACGTTTAACACAATTAGTTGGAAAAGGGAAAGCCAACGAAATGGTTTTCACTGCTGGAATGATAAAAGCTGATGAAGCACTTTCTTGGGGATTAGTGAATCACGTTGTTGAACCAGAAGAATTATTAGCAAAAGCGGAAGAAATTGCTTCAAAAATATTAAACAATTCACCAACAGCTATTGCATCTGCAATTCGTTCCATCAATGCCAATTTCGAAGATGGAGTGAACGGATATAATGTTGAAATTGAAGAATTCGGCAAATGCTTTGGAACGGAAGATTTTAAAGAAGGAACAACAGCATTTTTAGAAAAGCGCAAACCAAACTTTAGAAATTAATGTCGAACCCAATAAAAAAATTATTGGGTCAAACTGCTGTTTACGGACTTTCAAGTATCGTAGGCAGGTTATTGAATTATCTACTAGTTCCACTTTATACTTCCGTTTTTGCAAATCCATCAGATTATGGTGTTGTTTCCGAATTGTATGCGTGGGTGGCTTTTTTGGTTGTCTTTCTAACGTTTGGAATGGAAACAGCCTTTTTTCGCTTTCTGCAAGATAAAGAAGATAAAGACAAAGTATTCTTAAATGGGTTTTTAACAGTTATTGGGGTAAATGTCATTTTCTTCATCACACTCCTATTTTTTAACCAGAATATTGCCGATGTCATGCTCTATTCTGATCATCCTGAATACATTATTTTACTTGGAGCTATTGTTTGTATTGATGCAATAACTGCATTGCCATTAGCAAAACTAAGAGCGGAAAACAAAGCGAAACAATTTGCTTCAATTCAATTTGCATCGATAGGTGTTAATATAGGATTGAATTTATTTTTAATGCTAGGTGCTTTTGATCCTGCAAGACCTGAAGAAGGAGTTTTGTTCATTCTTTTTGCCAACTTATTTGCATCACTGATTAAACCAATTTTACTCTAT